>NZ_JAAGOG010000068.1:0-36183 GCF_010747425.1 Nostoc sp. UIC 10630 | reverse complement strand
TCCCCATTTCCCATTCCCCATCCCCCATTCATAAGCAATTGGTTGCCAATATATTAAATATTTATCTAATATGCGTCACAATTAATACTGCCACCAAAATTCATTGATAAACTACAATCTCTTGTAGGTCTACTTTAGTCAGGGACAGCCAATTGTGGCACCTTTGATCTTAGTGGCTAGAAGCACCTTGGAGCGCGAATAAAGGAACTTCCACTATGCTGATTTGCCCTCAGTGTAAATTTGAAAACCCCAAAAGCAATAAATTCTGTCAAAGCTGTGGCACATCCCTGACCCACAAAGTTTGTCCTGAATGCAGCGCCGAAGATGTACCTGTAAATGCACTACTTTGTCACAACTGTGGCACGGAATGTGGAACAGTGTTTTGGGCAATTATTGCTAAAAAAACGATTGGGGAAGCTTTGGGAGTAGAGACAGATGAGGAAGATGTGGGATTAGAGGAAGATGAAGAAGCAATATCCTCGTCATCTCCTCTATCCCTTAGTTCTCATGCATTAGGCTCTTATTTAGACTCTCAAGAGCGCTATCAATTGTTAGATCCGCTACCTACCCAAACGGAAACTACCAGCATTACTGTTACAGGTGTGAGAGTTCTAGACTGCCAGCCGTATCAAATATCACCAATTGAGGCAATACTAGCAAGTCAGCAATCAGATTTACTAACGCCATCAGTAGATGCAAGTGGAATTCCTGACCTTGCGAAACCTTATATTGCCTTACACTCCCAAAGTGGGCGCGAGATCCCACTGATTCACGATGCATGGCAGCAAGGGGATATGCAGGTAGTAATAATTGAAGACCGCTCAAATTGGCAGCCTTTAGTTGACTTATGGCAAGAAGAGACAACAAGTTCGTTAAAAATTTTGCACTGGTGTTATCAAATGACCCAACTTTGGGCATTTTTGGAACCAGTAAATTGTCGTCAAAGCCTTTTAGATTTATCAAATTTGCGATTGGATGAAGACCAAACGCTGGCGCTACAAAGATTGTATGTGGAATCATCAAGTTCTCTGTCTGTCAGCGAGTCGCCAGAAGATGCCGAAGCCCAAACATCTGCTATTCCACAAGAGCCGTTAACCATTCAAGCTTTGGGGCGAGTTTGGCAAGCACTATTTAGGCAGTCTCAACGCACTCAATTTGGCTCTGTAGTCCAGATGTTGGGAGATTTAGATGTAGGTAAGATTCACACCACCGCACAATTGCGATCGCGTTTGGAGGAAATCTCTATTGAATTAGAAGCACTAGGAACCGCAACTTTGCCCCCAATAAAGGAGAACAATACTACTGTGCCCACTATGCCACAATCAGATGAACCAGAAGATATCATCATTAGCAAAGATGATATGCCAACTGTTGTGCTGGCGATGCAGTTAAGTAGCTTGGAAGATGCAGGACGCACAGATGTAGGTCGTCAACGTCATCATAATGAAGACTACTTTGGTATTGAAACCAAAATCCAAAAGTTGGAGTTCCCTAAAAGTCGAGTTCTGGAAGGGCATGGTTTGTATATTCTCTGCGATGGTATGGGTGGACATGCTGGCGGTGAGATAGCCAGTGAGTTAGCAGTCAACACCCTACGGCAATACTTTCAAGAACACTGGATTGCCAATCAACTGCCAACAGAAGATAGCATTCGTGAGGCTGTGTATTTAGCTAATGAGGCGATTTACAAGCTCAATCAACAAGATGCCCGTTCTGGAGTAGGGCGTATGGGTACAACTTTGGTAATGCTCTTAATTCAAGATACTCAAGCAGCAGTTGCTCATGTGGGAGATAGCCGTCTCTATCGCTTGACGCGTAAGAGGGGACTAGAACAAGTCACGGTAGATCATGAAGTTGGGCAACGAGAAATTACCAGAGGAGTGGAAGCAAGCATAGCTTACGCCCGTCCGGATGCCTACCAACTAACCCAAGCTTTGGGGCCTCGTGATGAAAATTCGATTAATCCTGATGTAGGCTTTTTTGAGATTAATGAAGATACTCTTCTGCTTTTGGCATCGGACGGTCTATCAGATAATGATTTACTAGAAACCCATTGGCAGACTCATTTAGAACCCTTACTTAGTTCCGGCGCTAACTTAGAACAAGGTGTTACAAAATTAATTGATTTAGGAAACCAATACAATGGTCACGACAACATTACTGGTATACTTATTCGGGCAAAAGTACGCCCAAATTTGGAAAGTTAAAAATAAATTGGTATTGGGAATGGGGAATGGCGCATAGGGCATGGGGAGCAGGGGGAAAATTCGTAACTCCTAACTCTTCACGGGCTAAACGCCCCGCTACCGCTAACGGAACTGTTTTGCCCAATACCCCATTCCCAATGCCCACTCCCTAATCCATTTACCTTGTAGGTTGTATTGTGGTTAGTCTGACTCTCTTAGAACCGCAACAGAAAACGCCCCTCCAGCAGTGGTGCTTTGAGAACTCTTCCATAATTCGGATTGGTCGAGCAACAGATAATCACGTTGTTTTAACTGACAGTTTAGTTTCGCGGCATCATTTAGAACTGAGACACGTTGATTCTGCCGACAATGGCAGTGGTTGGCGGCTGATTAGTCAGGGTACAAATGGGACTTTCCTTAACGGTGTCCTTGTGATTCAGAGTCCGTTACCAGATAATTCCCTTTTGCAACTAGCACAAGGAGGCCCAATACTGCAATTCCAAATTCAGGAGGTAACAGTACTGGAAACTGGTTTGCGATCGCCACAACAAATACAAGGAACAGAAGAAAACGCCGTTGCAACAGTCTATTCAGCCCAAGGTCAATACACTTGTACGCATGAAGGTAACTCCCCAAACAATCTGTTTTGCATCCACTGCGGTCAACCTCTTTCAGTACAACAGAAAATTCGCCATTATCAGGTGTTGCGAACTCTCGGACAAGGAGGTATGGGTACTACTTATCTCGCTTGGGATGGGGCTGGTCAGATTGGGAGTATCCCACAACTGCTGGTGTTGAAGCAAATGAATGCTGATATGGCAAAAATTGCCAAAGCTCAAGAATTATTTGAGCGGGAGGCGCATACTCTCAAATCCCTTAACCATCCGGGAATACCCAAGTATTACGACTTCTTTGTCGAAGGCGGAAAAAAATACTTGGCAATGGAATTAATCCACGGACAAGATTTAGAGAAACGTGTCTATACAAATGGGCCAGTTACGCCAAGCCAAGCGATCGCTTGGATGATCCAAACCTGCGATATCTTAGAATATCTTCATAGCCAAGAGCCTCCACTAATTCACCGCGATATTAAACCCGCCAACTTAATGGTGCGAAGTTCACTAAATCGCATAGTAGTACTGGATTTTGGCGCAGTTAAGGAAATTGGCACAGCGCCCGGTACCCGGATTGGTGCAGAAGGTTATTGCGCTCCTGAACAAGAACGAGGACAACCTTTGACTCAATCTGATTTGTATGCAATTGGGCCAACGCTGATTTTTCTGCTCACAGGCGAAAACCCGTTTAAGTATTACCGCCAAAAGGGGCGCAACTTCAGGTTTGATGTGGCAAAAGTTCCCACCATCAGTTCCCAATTAAGAGATGTGATTGATCGCGTTACAGAACCATTGCCACGCGATCGTTATCAAACTGCAAAGGAATTAGCTGCGGCCTTAGCTGGTTGTAAAGTTGAGGGAATGGTGAATGAGGAATGAGGAATGGGGAATGGGAAACGGTGAGTGGTGAATATTAAAAATCTCTACTCCCTATTGCCTATTGCCTATTCTTCATCCCAAGTTTCTACAGCTAGCAGTTCACTAACTGGGTCTTGCATACTAAAGCCAAAGTCTAGCAGTTCCTGTTTCCAGTGCTGCCATTCATTACCATAGAGCAAAGCGATTTTCCAGATGCTATCACTTGGCTTGATAATATTCGATTCTATGAGTGATTGCACGTTGCGCTGCAATTTCACCATCGGGTGAATCACTTGCTGAGTCATAACCTCGATTGAATTCAGATTTTGTTGGTAAATACTTAATTAAAACTGCTTCCCATTCTGCAATTGTTGCCGGGTCGTAGAGTGATGTAATTTTGGTAAAGCCAGTCTTAACTTTTTAACTATACCATAACAAACTCTACTAAATTACTGGTAAATTCGGTTTTGTACGGTAATTACCACCACAAAACTCCAATTCTACCAAGTAGTCCTAAAACTTTTTGCAGAAACCAGACAAAAGTTCAGGGTAAGGTTAAAAGATAAAGGATGCTTCTGTTTTCCCTTTAACCTTTCCCCGTGTTATTTTTCCCCTTAACTTCTACCCTTTAAGCACTAGAGTGCAACAGTACCTTTTGTAAGATATCTGTTGTGAACACCTGCGAAAATAATTAGTCCCTTTGGAAGTTGCGCTAAGTAGTGAGACCGAGACTGAGGACGGCTGGGAAAATTCTATAATATGTTTGCTTTTTGAACAGCCCACAATGACACGGGGTAGTTTGAAAGTTTTTGCCTGACAAGGGAAATTTGCAGTTTAGTAGAAATGTCCTCTGTTTCTGTTTATTTAAATGTTATTTAGAATATCGCAAACATCTGAACATTAGGCAGAATCATCGCAAATATTTATATAATTTTAATTTTTCGACTAAAGAATAAGACCTGGAGGTTTGGCTCTGTTTAGGCGTGGGAGAGGTTTTTGCTTGAACGATGGGAGCGACGGCATAGCAAAATTGTTTGTACAGCATGGGCTCACCATAAAATTCACTCGTCTTCAGAGTCAGCGTTTAAAGTTTGTGTAAAAAATTTTTAGCCAAGATGTTAGTTTCTATTGAGCAGATGGGTATCCTCAAAACGGGAGGGTTGCTGATACCTAACTATTTACCACAGCAATAATTAATACATGCCTGGTTCAGGGGAAGAATACCTAATCGCTCGCAAAAAGCAGATTGAGCGGCGACAGAAGATTTTAACAATAGTATCTATCTTCTCGTTTTTTGGGTCTACGGTATTTGCAGTGATTCCAGCAATCCAACAGGCTAGCCAACCTAAGCCAGCAACTGCGTCTGTTTCTGCTGAGTCAGTATTACAGCAACAGGCGCAGGGTTACGAGTTAGTTTTACAACGGGAACCAGAAAACCAACTTGCTTTAGAGAAACTGTCTTTGCTGCGGTTGCAATTGAAGGATGCTAAGGGTGCAATGGAATCTTTGGAGAAGCTGGTGAAGTTGCACCCTGAACGACAAGATTACAAAGTTGTATTAGAGCAGATTAAGAAGCAACAGGGTAATGGCGATCGCAGCACAAATAAACAACCAAAATCTAAGTAACAATTTCACTTAAATATTTTTGGAAAATAATAATTTTGAGATTACAAAGAAATACAAGATGTTTAATGGCAAATCGATTCTAATCACTGGTGGTACAGGCTCCTTCGGCAAGCAATTTGTGAAAACGATTCTCAGCCGATATCAGCCTCAGAAAGTCATAGTTTATTCACGTGATGAGCTGAAGCAGTATGAGATGGCGCAGGAGTTTAACGCACCAGCGATGCGCTATTTCATTGGAGATGTGCGCGATCGCGATCGGTTACGTCTGGCAATGCGGGGTGTTGATTATGTTATTCATGCTGCGGCACTCAAGCATATCCCTGCTGCTGAGTACAACCCAATGGAATGTATTAAAACTAATATTCATGGAGCAAATAATGTTATTGATATTGCTCTTGATCAAGAAGTAGAAAAGGTGATTGCCCTTTCAACAGATAAGGCAGTTAATCCAATTAATCTCTATGGTGCAACCAAGCTAGCTGCTGATAAACTCTTTGTTGCAGCGAATAATATTGTTGGAACAATGAAAACCAGATTTGCTGTTGTTCGTTACGGTAATGTTGTTGGGTCCAGAGGCTCAGTAGTGCCTTTTTTTCAAAAACTGATTCAAGAAAAAGCCACAGAGATTCCTATTACAGATCCACGGATGACTCGCTTTTGGATTACCCTCCAACAGTGTGTAGATTTAGTAATTAACAGTTTTGAAAGAATGCATGGTGGAGAAATATTTGTTCCAAAAATTCCTTCAATGAAAATTACTGATTTAGCTGAAACACTTGCACCGGGAGTTCCAATTAAAATTGTTGGTATTAGACCAGGGGAAAAGCTACATGAGGCAATGTTTTCTTCTGAAGTTTCACATTTAGTATTTGAGTTTACCGATCATTATGTAATTAGACCAACTATTGAATATGCTCATACTGTAGATTACGCTTGCAATGCTTTAAGTGAAAAAGGAATCCCTGTTCCAGAAGAGTTTGAGTATAGCTCAGAGATAAATACAGAATGGCTAAAAGGTTTCCAACTACTCGATATGCTGAAGCAATGAGTGACTACATTCCTTATGGAAAGCAAGATATCAGTCAACAAGATATTGATGCTGTAATTGAAATTTTGCGCTCAGACTGGATTACTCAAGGTCCAGCGATAGAGAGATTTGAGCAAGCTGTTGCTAACTACTGTGGAGTGAAATATGCCGTAGCGGTTTCTAGTGCAACAGCTGCATTACACATTGCTTGTCTTGCTGCTGGTTTGGAGCAAGGAGATATTCTTTGGACATCACCAAATACCTTTGTTGCCTCAGCTAATTGTGGACTTTACTGTGGTGCAAAAGTTGACTTTGTTGATATTGACCCAAATACTTACAATTTGAGCATAGATGAATTAGAACGTAAGTTGACTTCGGCAGAAAAGCAAGGTTGTTTGCCTACAGTATTAATACCCGTGCATTTTGCAGGGCAATCTTGTGAAATGGAACAAATTGCTGCTTTATCACAGCGTTATGGTTTCAAAATTATCGAAGATGCTTCTCATGCAATTGGCGGAAGCTATCAGACACAACCTATTGGTTCCTGCCAATTTTCCGATATCGCGGTTTTTAGCTTTCATCCGGTAAAAATTATTACAACTGGTGAAGGCGGTATGGTCTTAACAAATCAGGAGGAGTTATATCAGAGATTGATTAGATTGCGATCGCATGGAATAACTCGCAATTCAGATTTGATGCAAGGAGAATCTCATGGAGCTTGGTATTATCAACAATTGGAATTAGGCTTCAACTATCGCATGACCGATATCCAAGCAGCATTGGGCGCTAGTCAGATACAACGACTGAATGAGTTTGTAGAACGTCGCTGGTTTTTAGCCAACCGCTATAATCAACTACTACAAGATTTGCCATTGATGCTGCCGTGGCAACATCCAGATACTGAGTCTAGCAGGCATCTTTATGTGATTCGGCTGAAGCTGGATAAGATTAGTAAAACTCATCAGCAGATATTCCAAGAACTTCGTCAACAAGAGATTGGCGTTAATTTGCATTATATTCCCGTTCATATACAGCCTTATTACCAAAAATTAGGTTTCCGCTGGGGTGACTTTCCCCAAGTTGAGAAGTATTACCAGGAAGCAATTTCCCTTCCTTTGTACTACAGCTTGACCCAGGAAGACCAAGATAGGGTGGTAAGGACACTGCAAAGGATTTTTCTATGAAAACTGTTGCAATTATTCAAGCTCGTATGGGATCTACTCGTCTACCTGGGAAGGTGATGAAAGAACTTTGTGGCAAGACTATTTTGGCACATGTAATTTATCGGGTTCAAGCTTGTTTGTTAGTTAATGAAGTGATTGTGGCAACAACTACATCTTTAGCAGATGACGTGATTGTGGAAGAAGCAGAAAAATGGGGGGCAAAGTGGTTTCGGGGAAGTGAAGAAGATGTTTTAGAGCGTTATTATCTAGCAGCTAAACAATATAACGCTGACGTGGTAGTGAGGGTAACTTCTGACTGTCCATTGTTTGACTCTGAACTGCTATCACAAATGTTGGAATACTTCAACAATAAAACACTTGAAGGATTACAAATAGAGTACTTGAGTAATTGTTTAAATCGTAGCTATCCTCGTGGTTTAGACGCAGAAATTTTTATGTTTGAGTCTTTAGAAAAAGCATTTTTAGAAGCACAAAAACCATACCAAAGGGAACATGTTACGCCTTACATATACGAGCAACTCGAAAGATGTACTTTACATAACCAGACAAACTATGAAGATATATCTAATTATCGCTGGACTTTGGATACCGAAGAAGATTGGAAATTAATAGAAGCAGTTTATACAGATTTATATCAGGAAGGAAAAATTTTTTCAACTAATGAAGTACTGAGTCTTTTAAGAGCAAAACCAGAGTTAGTAAAACTCAATGCTCATGTACAGCAGAAACAATTACAGGTAGTGAATAGAACTAAATTATGAGATATAAGACAGAACAGGAATTATTCTGGGAAGGAGAATTTGGGACTGAGTACACCGCAAGAAACCAAATATTGCCAGAACAACGTCAAGCATTCTTTGCTCAAGTTTTACAGAAAACTTACGGTGTCCAAACAATTTGTGAACTGGGTGCTAACCAAGGTCATAATCTTCAGGCTATTGCTAATCTGAGCCGTAATTTTCAACTAACTGGAGTTGAGTTAAATGAGACAGCAATTGCTGAGTTAGGTAGAATCCCAGGTGTACAAGCTAGACAAGGTTCAATTCAAGAATTTGAGACAGATAAACAATTTGATTTAGTATTCACCTGTGGTGTTTTAATTCATATTAATCCTGATGAACTTCCACTAGTTTATCAAAAAATATATGATATTTCTTGTAGATATATTTTGATTAATGAGTATTATAGTACTTTACCTGTAGAGATCAATTACCGAGGTAATACAGGTAAGCTATTTAAACGTGATTTTGCCAGTGAAATTATGGAATATCACAGAAACAAACTATTAGTTTTAGATTATGGTTTTCTTTGGAAAAAAATGAATTTATATTGGGATGATACAAATTGGTTCTTAATGGAAAAAGTATTATAGATTATTTTATGAATCAAAGTAAAATTGCAATAATTGATTATGGAATGGGCAATTTAAGTTCGGTTGCTAATGCTTTTAATAGTATTGAATGTCATGCATTTGTTACCAATAATCCAGAGGATTTATGCGAAGCCAGCCATATAATTTTGCCTGGTGTTGGTGCTTTTAGTGATGGTATCAAAAATCTTCAATCTGGTGGATGGATAAAATTTTTAGAAACTGAAGTAATAGAAAAGAAGAAATCCTTTTTAGGAATTTGTCTGGGTATGCAATTATTAGCTACCGCTGGAACAGAGCATGGTTATCACAAAGGGTTAAACTGGATTCCAGGTACCGTTAATCGCCTAAAAAGTAATGAACGTAGCATTAGAGTGCCTCATATTGGATGGAATGATGTTTATTTTTTAAATAAAAATGGTCTTTATAGGGGGTTAGGAAATTCTCAAGTGTTTTATTTTGTACATAGTTATGTATTTATTCCAGAAAAGATGGATATATGCAGTGCACTTACTTCTCATGGATCAGAGTTTATTTCTAGTATTGAAATGGGTAACATTTATGCAACTCAATTTCATCCTGAAAAAAGCCAAAAGGCTGGGCTGGAAGTTTTAAGAAATTTTGTTTATGGAAAATTTATAAACAATGCTTAAGAAACGTCTTATACCTATTTTACTATTGAAAAATGGTTTATTGGTTCGCAGTGAGTTATTTAAAATTCATCAAATTATCGGCAATCCTACATATGAAGTCCAACGCTTTAATGAATGGAATGTTGATGAGTTAATTTATTTAGATATTAGTAGGCATGATCAATACGACTTGCGTCGGGATGACCACAAAGTAAAAGGATTAACAGAACCTCTACAAATCTTAGACGAAGTAAGCAAAACTTGTTTTATGCCCCTGACATGGGGGGGAAGAATTTGTACGGTTGAGCAGATGCGCCAAGCCATTAGTAGAGGCGCTGATAAAGTTGTGATTAACACGGCAGCAGTGCGGAATCCAGAATTGATTACCGAAGGCGCAAAGATATTTGGTAGTCAGGCAATAGTAATTAGCATTGATGTGCTGCGGCATACTAATAGAGAAACAGAGGTTTTTATTAATGGTGGTCGTGAAGCTACAGGTATGAAACCTGAAGATTGGTCTAGGCAAGTAGAAAGACTGGGAGCAGGTGAGATTTTACTTAATAGTATCGACAGAGATGGTACCGGGCGAGGTTACGATCTAGAACTCATCAATACAGTTACTTCTGCCACTAGAATTCCGGTGATTGCTTGTGGTGGCGTTGGTCGATATGAGCATTATGTCGAAGGCATAAAAGCTGGTGCTTCTGCGGTTGCTGCCGCTAATATCTGGCATTTTAAGGAATTGTCAGATCGAGAAGGAAAGCGGACATTAGCTAAGGCTGGTGTTGAAGTTCGGTTATAAAAAAGCAGAAGGTTAAAGAAATTATGGCAATTCAATATTGTACAAAATGCGTTTATCCCGCACTTAGCGCTAGTCCTTTAACTTTTGATGAATATGGTGTTTGTTCTGGATGTCGTGTCCACGATCAGAAAAAGAGTATAGATTGGGAGCAACGCTGGCAATGGTTAAAAGAACTTACTAATGAGTATCGTAGTGATAGTAACTATGACATTGTTATCCCAGTTAGTGGAGGCAAAGATAGTTACTTTCAGACTCACATTGCTGTTAAGGAATTAGGTCTAAAGCCGCTTTTAGTAACTTATCACGGCAACAATTATTTACCTGAAGGTGAATACAATCTTTACCGTATGCGGGAGGTATTTGATTGCGATCACATAATTGTTCGCCCCAGTGTAGATACTCTGATTAAAATGAATCGAATTGGTTTTAAGCTACAGGGTGATATGAATTGGCATGGGCACTGCGGCATTTTTACAGTACCTATTCAAGTAGCAGTTCGCTATAAAGTGCCATTAATTTTGTGGGGTGAGCATGGCTTCATGGATTTAGGAGGGATGTATTCTTACAATGATCTTGTGGAATTTACAGCAAAGTTTCGCTTAGAGCACGCCTTGCGGGGGTATGACTGGTATGATTTCACAGATGAAGGTTTGGAAAAGCTTGGGCATCCAGAACTAAAAGAAGGTTTAAGAGGCAAAGACTTATTGTGGGCAAAATATCCATCGGATGAAGAGATTGATGAAGTAGGTGCACGGGGTATTTATCTCAGTAACTTCGTCAACTGGGAGGCAAACGAACACACCAAAACAGTTATGGAATTTTATGGATGGCGTTCAGCACAGCAGCCTTTTGAGCGTACATATCGAACAATCTCCAACCTGGATGATATGCATGAAAACGGTATTCATGATTACCTAAAATTCATTAAGTTTGGCTACGGACGTGGTTCTGATCATGCTTGCAAGGATATCAGAGCAGGCCTTATGACTCGTGAACAAGGTATTGAAATGGTACGTAAATACGATCGTGTTAAGCCATATCGAGACTTAGAGAGGTGGCTGAAATATGTGAATATGACTGAAGAAGAATTTGACCAGATTTGTGATACCTTCCGCGATCGCCGTGTGTGGCGCATTGAAAACGGACAGTGGGTAAAAGATAATATTTGGGGAGAACCATCAGCTTATGAGCCTGTTCATCAGAGTTAAAAACTCTAAAAAAAGCGTGTAAAAAATAGTGATTACTTATATACAGGGTATACAAAGTTAAATATGCTTAATAACAGTCAGATAGAACAGTTTCATAACGATGGATTTCTACTCATACCATCTGTTTTAAAAGAAGAGCAAGTAAGGGAATTAAGAACTTCTCTGATCAAATTGTTTAACTCGAAAATCAAGTTTGAAGGAGATAACAATAATGTACGCAATGATATTTGTAATAGATATCAAGAATTTAGATGGCTACTTATACATCAATCTATAGTCTCTGCTTTAAAGTCTTTATTAGGAACAAACTTCGTTTATCTTCCTGAAATTGCAGCGCAAAAATCATTTTATTCAACTTGGCATAAAGATACAACATCACAAGAAGCTCAAGGACTTCAGTTTCAATGGGAACCTAATTACTTAATGTTAGAAGCAGCCATATATCTTCAAGATAATGATGAGTATGGTGGTGGACTTGATGTTATTCCAGGTTCTCATTTATATCCTGATCTATCAACAAATAGTACAGCGCATGATTTTTGGTCAAAAATCACGCCACCGCCTTATATTCATTCAATTCCAAGTAAGGCTGGTGATTTGGTTTTATTTGATTTTCGTATTAACCATAAAGCCTCTTTACCAACCAAATGTGCTGTAGATTCAATACCAGATTCAAAGCAGAAATTTGCAATTTTTATTGCTTGTAGTACCAATAATGAGCATGTTCTTAGTTACAAAAAATTTATTTATAGCCGACCAACATATTACTATTTGAAAGATTATCAATATCAAGAAGATTTTTTTAAATTAGTTAAAGATAACGGACTAATACTTGCTTAATTAATAAAGTTAAATAGTTATGTTTAAAGAAGCAGACATTCGCCCAAAAGAATTATTAGCAGGACAAGCTGAACTATTAGCTCATGATATAAATCTTTTACTAAAACACAAAAATGATTTTATCTCTGTCACTTGTCCTGCTTGCTGTTCAATAAACAGCGATCGCATTTATGAAAAGTACGGTATTCAGTTTGTGACTTGCCGAGAATGTGAAACAGTTTACGCTAATCCAAGACCTAGACCGGAACATCTAGAGGAGTATTATAAATACTCAAAAAATTATGCTTATTGGAATAAATATATATTTCCAGCTTCTGAAGTAACAAGAAGAGAAAGAATTTTCAAGCCAAGAGTACAAAAAGTTATTGATATTTGCCACAGATTTAATGTATTAACAGACACGATATTAGAGGTTGGGACAGGATTTGGTATTTTTTGCGAAGAGATGAAAAAAACTGGTGTTTTCCAAAGAGTGTTAGGAGTAGAACCTACTCCGGATCTAGCTGAAACTTGTCGTCACCGTGGTATAGAGGTAATTGAAAAACCCATAGAACAAATTGATTTTGGGAATAATCGAATTAATGTAATTGTTAATTTTGAAGTAATCGAGCATCTATTCTCGCCTAAAGAATTTGTATTGAAGTGTTATGAATTTCTAGTTGAAGGAGGAATATTTATTTTAACTTGTCCAAATGTCAAGGGTTTTGATATAGCAACTTTAGGCAATATCTCTAGTGCTATAGATAATGAACATATTAATTTGTTCAATCTTCAATCTTTAACTATTTTGTTAGAATCTTATGGTTTTGAAGTTATTGAGAAACAAACTCCAGGTCATCTGGATGCTGAATTAGTACGCAACAAAATTATTTCTGGTGAGTTTGATGTAACTAATCAACCTTTTTTACAACAAATATTAATAGATGAGTGGGAAAGCAAAGGCGAAGCTTTCCAGAACTTTTTATCAGAAAATCAACTTTCATCGAATATGTTGCTGGTAGCAAGGAAGCCTTAAATGAATTTGGTAATTCGTACAGATGCTTCAAGTGAAATTGGTACAGGTCATTTAATGCGCTGTTTTGCTTTAGCTCAGTCCTGGCAAAAAAATCAAGGGCAAGTTGTTTTCTATATAAATGATCAAGCATCAGTTTTAGCGTCTCGATTAATATCACAATCCATACAAGTTGTTTACTTAAATTCCTTGCCGGGAAGTAATGAAGATGCTCACAAAGTATCAAATCTGGCACAGCAGTTTAATTGTCAATGGATTGTAATAGATGGCTATCACTTTAACGCGGAATATCAACGTATTATTAAATACTATGGTTTGAATTTATTATTTATTGATGATTATGGACAAGCAAAACATTACTATGCTGATATTGTCTTAAATCAAAATATTTCTGCTCATGAGAGTTTGTATATAAATCGAGAACCTTATACCCAATTATTACTTGGCACGTGTTACACATTATTACGGCAGGAGTTTTGGCAGTGGCAAGGATGGCAACGAATAAACCCAACTATAGCCAGTAAGCTATTAATTACAATGGGAGGTGCTGACTCAGATAATGTAACTTTCAAAGTGATTGAAGGCTTACAGCTACTATCAGTTAAAGAGCTGGAGGTTGTGGTTGTTGTCGGAGGAAATAATCCCCATTATGAACAACTGAAATTAGCATCACAAGCATTGCAGTTTCCAATTCAGATAGAAAGAAATGTTACAAATATGCCTGAGTTAATGGCTTGGGCTGATTTGGCGGTAACTGCTGGTGGTAGCACTTGTTGGGAACTGGCTTTTATGGGTTTACCCAGTTTGATTTTAATTTTAGCTGAAAACCAACGAGCGATCGCACAAAAATTAAATGAAATGGGGGTATCTATTCATCTTGGTTGGCATGAGGATGTTTCTGCTGCTGAAATAGCGTCGGCGGTTGCTCATTTATTAAGAGCTGTACATACACGAGTAAAAATGACTAGATGCGGTCAAGAGTTAGTAGATGGCGAAGGAAGTAAGCGCGTATTAAAGCATCTAGAGGCCAAGTTGTTAAAATTACGCTTGGCGTACCAAGAAGATTGTCGTTTGTTGTGGGAATGGTCAAATGACCCAGAAGTACGGGCTGTTTCCTTTTCTACAGAACTTATACCTTGGGAACATCATGCTCAATGGTTCCAATCACGACTGTACTCTCCTACTTCTATTGTCTACATCGGCCTTGATAGAAATGATGTGCCTATTGGTCAAATTCGATATGAACTAGAGGGCGATAAAGCCATTATTTCCATTAGTATTGATAGAAAATTTCGTTATCAAGGATATGGTATCTACCTAATTAATCTAGGATGTGAAAAATTATTTTTAGATTCAGAGACTAATGTAATTCATGCTTATACTAAACTTGATAATAAAATATCAATAAAAGCTTTTTTAAAAGCTGGTTTTAAAAATATGGGAAAAACCAAATTAGGAGAACATGAGGTAGTTGATTTAGTCAAATACAAATAAAACTCCAGTTGCAAAATAAAATGCGAGAAATTAACATTGCAGGGAAAAAAGTCGGTGCTAACCATCTACCCTTTGTGATTGCAGAAATGTCTGGAAATCACAACCAATCATTAGAAGTAGCTCTAAAAATTGTTGAAGCAGCGGCAAAAGCTGGGGTAGATGGTCTAAAAATCCAGACTTATACTGCCGACACAATGACTTTAGATATAGACGAGGGTGAATTTTATATTAAAGATCCTCAGAGTTTATGGCTTGGGAAATCACTATATCAGTTATACCAAGAAGCTCATACACCTTGGGAATGGCATAAACCTATATTTACTCGCTGTAAAGAATTGGGAATAATTGGTTTTAGTACTCCTTTTGATACTACTGCTGTAGATTTTCTCGAATCTCTAGAAGTACCTTGTTATAAAATTGCTTCTTTTGAAAATACTGATTTACCTCTAATTCGCAAAGTTGCCAGCACTGGTAAACCGATGATTATTTCTACTGGTATGGCGACAATTTCAGAGTTAGACGAAACAGTGCGTACAGCACGGGAAGCTGGTTGTCAGGATTTGATACTACTCAAATGCACCAGTACTTATCCAGCTATACCAAAGGATACTAACTTGCTGACCATCCCCCATCTACGCGATTTGTTCAATCTACAGGTGGGGTTATCGGATCACACAATGGGGATTGGTGTTGCTGTTGCGGGTGTTGCTTTAGGAGCTACATTCATTGAAAAACACTTTACCCTTTGTCGGGCTGATGGTGGCGTTGATTCTGCTTTTTCAATGGAGCCAGAAGAAATGCATCAATTAGTTGTTGAAACTGAAAAAGCCTGGCAAGCGCTGGGCAAGATAAATTACGGGCCGACGGAAGCTGAGAAAGCATCTTTGGCTTTTAGGCGATCACTCTACATTACCCAAGACATGAAGAAGGGAGATATATTTACCTCGGAGAATCTGAAAGCAATACGTCCTGGTCTTGGTTTACCACCAAAGTATTATGACTTTCTCCTTGGCAAACAAATCAAACAAGATGTCAAAAAGGGAACACCAGCCAGATGGGATTGGGTAAGTTAGTTATAAGCTAGGAAAATTGCCCTACTTTGTTGTAAATATGAGAACAAAACTTTTTTATATATATTAGCAAACTAGGACTTTTTCAATTAATTGAATACTAAAATACGGAAGTTTAAAATGTTAACTATAGAAGATGTACTTGCCAGTCAAAAAGACCTAAATCGGCTATGTGCTGAAAGACCATTACAAACTCATGAAGTATTTTTCGGAAATTCTTTCTATGGTATGGACTTTACTATTAAGAAATATGTAAATTTTTCTGAAAAATATCCACTAAAAGTTTTATTGGTACATGGACCGGATCTGAGCAACAACCATCTATGGCAAGCAGAGATAGAATCTCCTTTGCTTAATATATATTGTTATCCAAGTTATCGAGAAGATGTATATATTAACGCAGTTAAAAACTGTGAAACTACAAAAAAGATTATCCCAGCAGCATCACCATTTTTATATGCAACAGAAATTCTGAAAAAAGAACCAAAACCTAAGCGAAGTGGAACTATATTTTTTCCTTCTCACTCTACTGGTTATGTTACAGTTCAAATGGACTTTGAAGCCCTTGCAGAAAAACTAATACATCTTGATGATGAATATCAACCTGTGACAGTATGTCTGTACTGGAAAGATTTTAACTTAGGTAGGCATATTCCATTTCAAAAAAGAGGAATACAAATAGTTTCTGCTGGACATGTTTTTGACCCCAATTTTTTATTCCGTTTTTATCATCTTTGTTCCATGTATCGCTATGCTTGTGGCAATGAGCTAGGAACACACATATTTTATTCCATCAAATCTGGTTGTTCTTACTTCCACCTAAATTCAATTGAGAGTACTTACACAGCAGAAAGTGAAGCTCTACTAAAGCATGACATTGCATACACACCTCCTGATAGAGAATTAGCTTTAAAGTCGCTTTTCGCCGAGCCTCAACCTCAGACTACACCAGCACAGATGGCGATCGTTGATTATTACCTTGGTGCGAATAATTTTAAATCAAGTTCAGAACTTAGTCAGGAATTAATTGATGCTGAACTTCTGTTTAGGGATCAAACGAAATCCAGGATTATTTCTGTATCTCGCAAAGTTATATTTGATAGCACATTACGAAAAGATAATATTTCTAATTCAAGCGAATTAAATCAAAAGAAAAGTATTTTACTTAAAAAGAAAGAATCACCTTTAGTTAGTATTTGTATTCCAACTTTTAATGGAGAATCTTTTATATTAGAAGCTATTGCTAGCGTAATATCTCAAACTTATCCTTATATAGAGATTATTATTTCTGATGATGATTCTAGCGATCAAACTCTAAAACTCATCAAGCTAATTCTAGAGAAAACCACCGCTATTTTTACAGCTGTTAAACATGAAAGATATGGACTAGCTAAAAATTGGAATTTTTGTATTTCTCAAGCTAAAGGTAAATATATAAAGTTTTTATTTCAAGATGATTTACTAGAGCCAACGGCTATTGAAGAAATGGTTAATATGGCTGAACAGGATGAAGAGATAGGTTTAGTTTTTTCGCCCCGAAGACTCTTCACTAATACTGGTCATACCGTTTATGATTCCAACTTTTTAATGCATCATGAAGCTAAAGATGTACACAAAGCTTGGTCAGCATTAAAGGCAATTCAATCAGGACAGCAACTTTTGCTAGATCCTAATATACTTGACAATCCAATTAATAAAATTGGAGAGCCAAGCACAGTCCTTATTAGAAAAGATGTTTTTGAAAAAGTAGGATTATTTAATTCTGAGTTTTGTCAACTTGTAGATTTGGAAATGTGGCTCAGAATTATGAGTCAATATAAAGTTGGTTTTGTTGATCACGTTTTATCTCACTTTAGAATACATCCGCAACAACAAACTCGTCGGAATGTTGCTTTAAAAGATGCTATTTTATTAGACTACCAAAAACTTTTTAAGACAATTTACAGTGATACACGATATCCTGAAGCCACGAGACAACAAGCTCTTTATAGATACGCAGTTTTGAGTTTGAGTGAACAAAATGCACAATTTCAGGAGTTGCGAAAACAAATAGCACAAGAATGCCTGAATGCTTCAGATGAGCAGATAACAGATATGTATATGGGTCTGTTAGGTAAAACACATAAGATGTTAGTGAATAGTAGCATCAAATATGAAAGCCTGACTGATGAAGAGCAGATTTTTACTAATGATATCGTTAAAAGTATATCTCAAGGTTTCAATCAACCAAAAGCAATTCAGCATTTACTAGTAGCTATGCTGTATCACCGTGCTGACCATTTACCATTACAGCATGACCTATCTCGCATACCTAGTTGGTTACTTAAAGACTATTTACAATTCCTATTTTCTTCCCCAGTTCATTTTCAAGAACCGGGTGATGCAAATAATTACTATTACTATATGCAGGGGTGGATTGATTACTTACACACATCGATATTGCAAAATTATGATTCTCATCTGTGGGATGATATATTTAATAATTTTGTGTCCATTGCTAATTTTATTCCCCTATATTTTAATGAGCATAATCTTAAAGATATCTATGTTAAACGTGCAGAAATCATAGAGTTCTTACTAAAAGTTAAGGGTTATGAGGTAGATTACGAGTTTGCTGATAGACCTATAAGCAGAAAAAAAATTCGTTTGGGTATCTTGGCTGCACATTTTCTACCTGGTTCTGAAACATTTGCTTACCTTCCTGTTTATGAGTATATCAGTAGAGATTTTGAAGTAATCTTGTACTCTCTTAACCAAACTGGTCATCAACTAGAACAATATTGCCAAAGCTGCGCCAACTCTTTTAAACTACTGCCACAAGATTTAGTAGAACAGGTAAATATTATTCGTGCTGATAATCTCGATATATTATTTATTGCTACCAATGTGACAGCAGTAACGAATCAAATCTGTTTCTTATCAATGCATCGGTTAGCTAGAATACAAATCACAAGTGGCGGATCTGTGGTAACAACAGGAATGCGGCATATAGATTATTACATTTCTGGTACGCTAACCGATCCATCGCCAACGGCAGAACAGCAATATCAAGAAAAGTTGGTGAAACTTGAAGGGTCTGCTCATTGCTTTAGTTATGGTAATGAAGAAGAAAATATAACTGTCAAAGTCGATCGAGAAAGTTTAGGTATATCTAAAGAAACAGTTATTTTTATCTCTGGTGCTAACTTCTTTAAAATCACCCCTGAACTAATTAATACTTGGGCAAAAATAATTTCTGGAGTTCCTAACTCCGTTTTAGTACTTCTACCATTTGGCCCAAATTGGTCAAATAGTTATCCTAAGAAAGCTTTTGTAAATTATTTAAGTAAAGTATTTTCAAAGTATGGAATACCCGCAGACCAATTGATAGTCTTAGATCCTCATCCAGTGCCCAACCGCCAAGAAGTTAAAGAATACTTCAAAATTGCCGATGTTTATCTAGATTCTTTTCCATTTGCTGGAACAACTTCTTTGATAGAACCATTACAGGTTAATTTACCAGTAATTGCTAGACGGGGAAATAGTTTTCGCTCTACAATGGGTGCTGCAATGGTGCAAGCATTAGATATACCTGATTTAGTTGCCGATAGTGAAGATTCTTATATACAGTTAGCGATCGCACTTGGCAATAACCCTAAATTGCGTCAACAAAAGAGCAGTCAAATCAAGGAAAAAATGCAAGCTAATCCTAGTTTTCTTGATAGTCGCTCTTACTCAGCTAAGATAGGTAGTCTCTTCCAAGAACTATTTAGTAAATATCTTGCAGATACTCTGAGTCAAAATTTCCGCTTAGGAGATATTAACCTAATTATTTTCCCAGACTGGTTACAGTCAGA
The DNA here is from genome assembly GCF_010747425.1 of Nostoc sp. UIC 10630. NCBI lineage: Bacteria > Bacillati > Cyanobacteriota > Cyanophyceae > Nostocales > Nostocaceae > Nostoc > Nostoc sp. UIC 10630. Next base: position 16,425 of record NZ_JAAGOG010000068.1, on the reverse strand, counting down.
AGACCTACTATATCAAGATTTAGCAAGTGTGATTTCTAGTCTCACGACTCACCCAGATAAAACCTGCTTAACTCTCTTGATAGATACTCAAAATATTTCTGACGAAGAAGCAGATATGCTTTTATCGTCTTTGACCATGAATTTGCTTATGGAAGATGATGTAGATATAACTGAGGGGCCAGAAATTTCTCTGCTAGGGAAAATGAGCCATACACAATGGAAAACTCTTTTGCCTAGAATTCATACTCGAATTGCTTTAGCAACAGATAATCAATCTGCGATCGCACAAGCAAAAGCAGAAACACTTCCATCGTCTGATATAGATAGCTTGATCGCATCCAAGTTAGAGATGATGCCTACTTTATAAGAAATGGTCTAATCCACTGCATATTCTGTAAACTTTTTTATGAATAAATATAAGCTGCCTTGAGGTTACAGTAATACGTGATTCATTTATCTAGAAATTGCTATAAGAGGTTGTTTGAAAAGTATCAAGTTGTATAAAGATCCCTCCCACCTTTAAAAAACGGGGAACCGCAATCAAAGTACCCCTTTTTTAAGGGGGATTTAGGAGGATCTACAAGTCTTTGATACATCACAAACAATTTTTAAAACATCCTCTTGGAGTTTATTTTGAGCGCTTGAGCGCTCGCTATTAGCTTATTTTTCCTCAATATACTTCTGCCACATCTGCTCGTAAGCCTTTTCCATTTCACGGGTAAACTGTTTACCATTCCACAACGGTGCTGTTTGCCGGGATGCTTTCAATTTCAAAGCCACCTGCTGGCGTAAAGCCTCATCTTTCCCCAAGCGCACACCCCACTCAATATATTCTTCATCAGTCCAGGCGATGCCTTCTGTAATTCCTGCATTCATCATCATAGTGTAGCTATTACGCGCCGCAAACTGTTCACCGACTCGCGTCACTAAAGGGATACCCATCCACAATGTTTCTAAGGTTGTTGTCGCTCCGTTGTAGGGAAATGTATCTAATACAATATCAGCAATGCCTAAATTAGCACGATGAACTGACTCTGAATGAACTTGTGGTAAAAATCGTAACCGAGAACAATCTACACCTTCTTCTTCGGCAATTTGGTAAAAGAAGCGTTTAATTGTTTCCTGTTCAGCAAGTCCTTTAATCAAAAAGTAGCTATTAGGTACTTGTTTGAGAATTTGCATTTGCCATTTTATCGTTTCTGGATGACGTTTATATCCTCTTTGGGCGCTGAGATATACAACAGCATCCATAGGAATATCCAAATCATCGCGGCGGAGAGTTGGTACACCAACTTCAAAACCATCTACTGCTATATAAGTTTGAGGTAATCGCCAGATTTTTTCTGTATAGTAATCTTGTGCATCACTTGGTAGTACATAAGGATCTGCAATAAAATAATCAATTGCTGGTATACCTGATGCATCCCACCCCAGCCAAGTAACTTGAATGGGCGCTGGCTTGAGTGCCATCACTTCACTAGTAACATCTAGAGTGATACTATCAAGGTCAATTAAAATATCAATTTCATCTTGATATATCTGGTCAGCAATTTCTAGACCATTCATACCTAATTGACGGGCTTTTCCTGCCTGACTTAAATACCATTCCTGGAGATAGTCGTTTACTAATTTATAGTTAACAAAATAAGTATGAATATCAAATTTATCTCGATTATGATGCTGAAATAGCCAGCGAGCTAACCAACCAACAGAATGATTTCTTAAAGCGTAAGATACATAACCAATTTTTAGTTTTTTTGAAGAACCAGTTAAAGAGGAATAATTAATAATTTGGCGCTCGTAGTTTTTTCCTTCTGATTTGGCAAGAGATTGAAGAGCATTATTAAAAATTTCAGCTACTTTATTATGAATAGCTCGGAATTCAGCAGGAGTATCTTTAATGTGAGGTATTGCAAAAGATGGCGTAAGTAAACGTAATATTCTTCCTTTTTCTAAAGAAATTGGTTGATCTTTAATAAACTGTTGAAACACAGTTTCTAATTCTTGGCAAGTTGTACATATCTCTTGCCAATATCCCCCTGCTGACATTAGACCCCTTAACAGCAAATGGAGTGCAAAAATTTTATCAGCCAATCCTTCAGATAAGGAATAACACAACTTAGCTGTCTCTATTCCCTGAGAATAATTACGAGCATCTTGATAAAAAGTCGCTAAGTGCCGCAAAATTTCTACATTTTCTGGCTCCAATCGTAAATGTAATTTTAGAAGAGATGATGCTAGTACAGGCTGTAATAAAGTATGACCAATTTGCAGAGCAGCCGTAAGCAGTATATCGAAGCATTGATAAATATCAGAAAAGTAAGGTAAACAAGCTTCTGCTAAATCTAAATTTATTGGATGTAAAGGAATAGTACTTAAAACTTCTTGTAAAACTTGTGTTAATAGTTCGGTATTGATATTTACACTTTGCTTTTCATTTAAAATTTTAATTAATCCCCACTCACGCAACTCCTCAATATCTTCAAATTTTTCGAGTTTGAGACAAAGCAATAAAATCTCGAGCAAATTATTGATGTCACTAGGATTAATTTCCCGCATGTGCTGACGAATTAACCAGGCTATGGAGTATTGCCTCAGATTTTCGCGTCTTTCCGCTTCTATTTGCAAAAATTCAAACAGTTCAATCGTCCAAATTTCTAACTGCTCCTCATCTGCCTCTGTCATTGGCAGCATCCAAGTCATTTGAGCTTCTGCCTCTTGACCTTGTAATAATAATATCAATCCTAAATGCCAATAATATGAGGCAGCATTTGGTTCTATGGCAATTGCCTGCTCATATAATTTTGACGATTGCAGATAATTTTCCTGTATAAAGTATTCTTCAGCCTGGTTTTGCCAATTATATGTATTAGTAATCATTGTGATTGTTGGGGAAAAGTGTATGGATAAGATATTGTGAATAACTCACATTATGGAAATAAAGTGGATAGAAAAATCTACCCACTTTAAAAAATACATAATTTAGTTAAATGAAAACTACATAAAGAATTAGTTTTGCGATGAAGTGGCTTAATCGAACTATATTCTCACGTAGTAAATCATGTTTCTACTTATCTCAAAGGAGTAAAGTTGGCGGGGCAACTAGGTCCGCTTACGCCAGCAGTAGCATCTGCTACATCTGCACCCGAGTTAACTCTTGCTTTGTCTGCTTCACACAAAATAGCTATGGTAGTAGCTTCGCTGGTAGCAGCTTGTGTTGCTACACTTACACCACCAACATAACTTTTGAGAGGTGCAGTATCAATTACTGTTTTTGCTTGGTTGGTTACTAGGCTAGGGGTAGTACTACCACCGCCAGTAATTTTATATATGTAATTCGTGGTTTGTGTTGCTATCCCAAGACCTAATTTACCAAAGTCAGCTTGGGCTGCAAATTGATTTTGTTCCAAGTAAAAAGCTTGCTGCGCGCGGTTCATAGAACCTGTATAAGTTTTAGCTTCTGACTGCTTGGCTTTGTTAGCTTGGTTCAAGAAAGAAGGTAGTGCGATCGCAGACAAAATACCGATGATAATAATTACTACTAGTAATTCAATGAGTGTAAAACCCTCTTCTCCCTTCTTTTTGTCAAGGATGTGTTGAAGAAATTTTGCTTTTAGTTCGGTTTTCATAAGTGTTTTCCCTGGGGTAGGAAGTGCTTGTGTGTTCTAGATATAACTTACCCAACTGCGATCGCTTTCCTATCACCTTCTGAAAAAAAGTTTGGGGAGATTCGGTTACACAATCCAGAATTCTTGTATACCAAATGACGCAAACATCACTAACCCCCTGGCATTGAAAAAGTTATGAGCATTCAAGAAATAGCAGAATTACTAGAACTAAATGTTGAAACTATCAAGAAATACCTCCAACAACAGCCCTAGCGGTTAAAAGGATGAGTACTGTAGGCATTTTGCGATTGCTTACCATCTGGCATAGCCAATCACAATTTGTTATGCTATATTAAGCGTAGTCGTTATGAGTTTATATATGGTCATGACTAACCCCACAGTAGAAAATTTAGTAATTATCGGTTCTGGGCCAGCAGGGTACACATCTGCTATTTATGCCGGACGTGCTAACCTGAAACCCGTTGTCTTTGAAGGTTTCCAAGCCGGGGGTTTACCTGGTGGGCAATTAATGACAACAACGGAAGTCGAGAACTTTCCAGGGTTTCCCAAAGGGATTACCGGGCCGGAACTGATGGATCAGATGAAGGCGCAGGCGGAGCGCTGGGGAGCGGAACTATATACTGAAGATGTTATATCAGTTGACTTGAGTCAGCGTCCATTTACAGTGCGATCGCAAGAAAGGGAAATTAAAACCAATAGCATCGTCATTGCTACGGGTGCGACAGCAAAACGTTTGGGTTTACCCAGTGAACATGAATTCTGGAGTCGAGGTATTTCCGCTTGTGCAATTTGCGATGGTGCAACACCAATTTTTCACGGTGCAGAATTGGCTGTAATTGGTGCTGGCGACTCGGCGGCGGAAGAGTCTATTTACCTCACCAAATATGGTTCTAAGGTAAATATGTTAGTACGCACCGATAAAATGCGGGCTTCTAAAGCCATGCAAGACCGCGTTTTGAACAACCCAAAAATCCAGGTGCATTGGAACACAGAAGCCGTGGATATCTTCGGTAATGGTCACATGGAAGGGGTGAAAATCCGCAATACTAAAACTGGTGAAGAAAGCCAACTGCACGCTAAGGGTTTATTCTACGCCGTTGGTCATAGTCCTAATACCTCTTTATTTAAGGGGCAACTAGAATTGGATGAGGTAGGTTACGTTGTCACTAAACCCGGTTCTGTAGAAACTAGCGTAGAAGGCGTTTTTGCAGCCGGCGACGTGCAAGATCATGAGTTTCGCCAAGCGATTACAGCTGCGGGTACTGGCTGTATGGCGGCGATGTTAGCAGAACGCTGGTTGTCATCCAGTGACTTGATTCAAGAATTCCATCAACAGCCAGAAATAGCAGACAATGAATTAGAAAATCAGCCAGCTAAAAAGACTGAAGCCGAGGAAGAAGCTGGATTTAATTTGAATGAAACGCGCCATGAGGGAGGTTATGCTCTACGGAAATTGTTCCATGAAAGCGATCGCTTACTCCTAGTTAAGTACGTCTCACCTGGTTGCGGCCCTTGTCATACCCTGAAGCCAATTTTAAATAAAGTGGTGGATGAATTTGACAGCAAAATTCACTTTGTAGAAATTGACATCGACAAAGACCGAGATATTGCTGAAAATGCTGGTGTAACAGGAACTCCAACGGTTCAATTGTTCAAAAACAAGGAACTGGTGAAGGAAGTTAAAGGCGTGAAACAAAAAACTGAATATCGCCAGTTAATTGAGAGTAATCTTTAGGGACTGGGGACTGGGGACTAGGGACTGGGGACTAGCGACTAGGAAATAATTCTTTTAACTGCTAATACCCAATACCCAATCCCCAATCCCCAATCACTAATCACTAATCACTCAGTCGAGTACCGTACTCTTCCTTACCCTGCTGTTGAGAACGAATAAAACGACAGTAACCGTTAAGACCTTTTTCAATCCGGTCTTTAAGCTGACTAACCCAGTTTAATTGTTCTGTATTGCAGTAGCCCAAGCTCTCGGCAATAATGAAAGCGCTTTTGGTTTCAGTCAATGAACCCCGAGCAATGTACATAAAACGCAGTCTATCTAAGTAGTGATAGCGTCCATAGCCCTCAGCTATGTTCAGTAAAACACTGCAAACTGCTCTTCGTAATTGATCGCTTAAATTGTAACGCTCACAATTAGGCAAACTATCTGCTAGTCGATAAGCCGCTTTTAGCAGCTTGAGGCTATCTTGGTAGAAGTCTAAAGACTCAAAGCCTCTATCTTGCATATCATCCCAAGCTAAAGTCCCTCAATTTTATGGGACATTTTTACCAAATACCCAGTCCCCAGTTCCCAATACCCACTCCCTAATATGTAAAATGGTCAGCGTATCAAGCTTTGATCCAGGCGATCGCTTTATGGCCATTACAAAACGGCGACTACCGACATTTTTACAGTTTGGCAAAAGTTCCAATCTTTCCCAAAAACTCATGCTCGTTGGGTTAGCCATCACCCTATTTTTCATCTTCCTGGCATTTTTCGCTCCCCTATTCCAGGCTTGGGGATGGCTGCAAAACCCGAAAGATTTTCTCTCTAATCCAATTCACGAGGCACCCTCAGCTAAACATTGGTTTGGCACTAGTCGCCTGGGTTATGATGTCTTCTCCCGGACATTGTTCGGCGCTCAAGCTGCTTTGCAGGTGGTGATTTTAGCAACAGCGCTGAGTATGATTATCGGTGTACCTCTGGGGATGCTGAGTGGTTATCTCGGCGGTAAATTGGATAAAGTGTTGCTGTTTTTGATGGATAGCATCTACACTTTACCGGGGCTACTGCTGTCTGTGACACTAGCCTTTGTGGTGGGGCGTGGGATATTAAATGCAGCGATCGCTATTAGCATTGCCTACATCCCCCAATATTATCGCGTTGTTCGCAACCACACTGTTAGCGTGAAAACTGAAGTTTTCATCGAAGCTGCTCAAGCAATGGGTGCTTCCACTTGGGTTGTGCTTTCTCGTTATCTATTTTTCAACGTCATTCAAAGCGTACCCGTCCTCTTTACACTCAACGCTGCTGATGCAATTTTGGTGTTGGGCGGTTTGGGCTTTTTGGGGCTAGGACTTCCCGAAGAAGTGCCAGAATGGGGACATGATTTAAAACAAGCCCTAGAAGCTCTACCTACTGGCATTTGGTGGACTACACTTTTCCCTGGTTTAACCATGACATTCATGGTGGTAGGGTTATCACTACTTGGTGAAGGGTTAAACGAATTTGTCAATCCCCGATTACGGAGAGAAAATAGAATCCGAAAATAATTAGTAAACAGTGGACACTTATCAGTCAACGGGTTAATCATTAATAACTAGTAATTGATAACTGGAGAGATTTGTGTGAAAGATAATCTGACATTAATTGCCGCCGCTACTGGCGGGTTTCTCCTTTCTATTGCCCTTGCTGGCATTTTAAGAGGTGCGCCAGTTACAGCTTGGCAAGAGCAATCGAGTTTCCGCACCACGACTTTTGCGAATTTACAGAAATCGGAGTTGAAAGCTTCGCGTCTTCTTCCAGGTAAAGATGCTACGCGAACAGATCGCGGATGAAAACTACTCGCACCCAATAATAGGGAATAGGGAATAGCTGTTCACCAATTACCAATGACAAATGACAAATGACAAATGACAAAATTCAAGTAATTGGCATTGATGTGGGGGGAACAGCAATTAAGCTGGGGCGGTTTACAGCCGATGGAACTTGTCTACAATCTTTGACTATGGCGGCTCCCCAGCCGACAACGCCGGAGGCCGTGCTGGCGGTGCTGGTAGATGCGATCGCGCAAATTGATCCAAATAATGAAACTTTTGCTATTGGTGTTGGGACTCCTGGCCCCTCTGATGCAGCAGGACGCATCGCTAAAATCGCCATTAACTTACCTGGATGGATCGATGTCCCTTTAGCAGACTGGTTAGAAGCTAAAACTGGCAAACCTACTGCGATCGCTAATGATGCCAACTGCGCTCTTTTGGGAGAAGCTTGGCTGGGAGCCGGTCGCCAATTTCAAAATCTGATTCTCCTAACTTTAGGAACTGGGGTTGGTGGCGCAATTATCCTCGATGGCAAACTATTTGTTGGACATCAGGGAGCTGCTGGGGAATTGGGTTTAATTTCATTAAATCCTGATGGGCCAATTTGTAATAGTGGTAATCAAGGCTCTCTAGAACAATATGCCTCTGCTACTGCTATTCGCCGCCGCACTCTCAAGGAACCCATTGAATTGGGTGTTCTTGCTCAACAAGGAGAAGCCGCAGCATTGACTTTTTGGCAAGAATATGGTATGAATTTAGGAATTGGCTTGACGAGTTTGATTTATGTACTCACACCGCAAGCGATCGTCATTGGTGGCGGTATAAGTGGCAGCTTTGAGTTTTTCTTACCAGCAGTGAAGGCAGAAATTGAGAAGCGGGTGCAGCCTTTATCACGAGATGGTTTACAGATTTTACGAGCAGAGTTAGGCAATTTTGCTGGGATCGTGGGTGCAGCAAGATTGGCATTGCAACACTATTCGAGATTTTAGTTCGTGTAATCTCAGTTATACATATAGCTTGGCGATCGCTTTGTTTGCTTTGAGAGGTGAATAGCGATCGCAAAATCATTTGCTTTGATCAGTCCTACTTAATAATTCGTGAGAGATAAGAACCCCGACTTTTTTGAGAAGTCGGGGTTCTGTGAATTTAATTACAGGGTATTATTCAAAATTCTTTGTTTGGGCTTTTATCGTTGAAAAGTTCAACTGTATATTCATGTACAGTAATGTGATGATATTGAACCAAGAATATGTCTAACACAGTTAAAGTATTCTTTTCCTACTCCCACAAAGATGAAGCCTTGCGTGACGAGTTGGCAACTCATTTGAGCATGATGAAACGTCAGGGAGTTATCGAAGCTTGGCATGATCGCGAAATCAGTGCTGGTAGAGAATGGGCTAATGAGATAGATGATAATCTTGATATTGCAGATATCATTCTGCTGCTAGTGAGTGCTAACTTTCTGGCTTCAGATTACTGCTATGACAAAGAAATGAAGCGGGCAATGGAGCGACATGAAACACGGGAAGCTCGTGTAATTCCGATTATTTTGAAGCCGGCGGATTGGAATGGCGCACCTTTTGGTAAACTGCAAGCACTCCCTAAAAATGCTAAACCTGTCACAACCTGGCAAGATCAAGATGAGGCTTTCTTAAATGTCGCTCAAGGGATTCGCAGAGTAGTTGAAGAAATGGCGAAATCAAACACTTCTTCCTCAACTCCTGCTAAAAATACTACACCTGCAACTTCCAACCCTTCTGGAACAAGTGGTGTATTAACTGAGCGCCAGCGTCGGCGATGGGAGCAAGAACGGGATTCAGTGCAAGAACAGTATGACCTCGTGAGCAAAAAATTGGGACTGCTGGGTAAAGCATACGCCATTGAAACGGATGTATCTACAAAGCTGAAGCTAGAAGTGCAAATTCAGGATACCCAAACAGAACAAAATAGATTAGAGCGACAGCTTGAGGAAATCGAGCAAAAACTATTGTAGTTGTCTTTTAAACCAGCCAGCCTGCCATATCCTCCATGAAATCTATTGAAGTTTTTATTTCTTACCATCAGGAAGATGAGACGCTACGCCAAGAGTTAGAGAAGCATTTAGCGTCTTTGCGTCGAGAAAACATTATTACAAGTTGGAACGATCGCAAAATCGTCGCTGGGCAAGAAATCAAAGGCGAAATTGATCGGCATTTAAACCAGGCTGGGCTGATTTTATTGCTAATTAGCCCTGATTTCATGAATTCTGATTATCACTGAACAATTGAAGTTACAAGAGCCTTAGAACAGAATGCAACTAAAAAGGCTCGTGTTATCCCAATCTTGCTACGCTATACGGATTGGGAAACTCCTCCCATTAATCAATTGTCCCCACTGCCAAGTAATCGCAAACCGATAAAAGGCTGGAGTGATCGAGATGAGGCATTCTTGGAGGTTGTTAAAGGAATTCGAGAGGCGGCGCGATCAGTTGCTAACTCGAATTCCTCACCACCAAAACAGACAACACAAGAACTGGAAGAACGTCAATATCAAGTTACAAGCTTGATAAACGAAGCGGATCGTTTGCACGAAGCTAAAAAGTTCGAGGAAGCAGCCGTCAAGTACAAAGCAGCCCTCCGTCTTGACCCGAACTCTATAATCGCTCACAATAGCCTGGGGAATGCGCTGTCCGATCAAGGGAAGTTGTCAGAAGCGATCGCCGCCTACCAAAGAGCTTTGCTTATTGACCCTAACGATGCAATCGCTCACTATAACCTGGGGATTGCGCTGTACGGTCAAGGGAAGTTGGAAAAAGCGATCGCCGCCTACCAAAGAGCTTTGCTTATTGACCCTAACGATGCAATCGCTCACAATAACCTGGGGATTGCGCTGTCCGATCAAGGGAAGTTGGAAGAAGGGATCGCCGAACTGGAAATAGCTGTTCGCCTTAACCCTACTAGCACTCTTTTTCGTAACAACTTAGAGATTTATAGAAATAAGAAGAAGGGTTTTTGGGGGCGTTTATTTGGTGGGTAGAAGATTCTCAGTCTTATTCATCTCAAGGGTGTGCGTTAGCGTAGCTTGTCGTAGACATCGCCTGTTGTTGATGATGCGTAATAAACTCAGCGTGTTGTATTATCCCTTTCACATTTGTCTGAATTCATGAATTGTTAGATTTCAGGTATTCTTAACTAATCTTAATAAAGCTAAAAATTCCGTATCCTCTGAATAACGAGAAATCTTTGAGCCACAGTTCTATCAAAAGGATGAATTGAGCTTTTTCCCAGTTGTCAATATTTGTTGTTAAACTAATACTGAATATTTTTTTAACTTAATAGAAGGATTAACTACTTAACCAATGGTAGATGCCAAAATCTATAAAAATACAGTGTAATTAAATTGTTAATTTTTTCCTAACTTCCTTTTACTTGCGTTATCTTTTGCTTACGTGATTTTAATACTACCTTTACATTATTCCTTAAGTATAATTGTGGGATAATACAGAATATCCTCTTTTTTTAGGCAATCCGTAGTATTATAGTAGATTTTAGAGAAAAACTTATCATAAATTACCCGCTTAACACTTTTGCATAAAAATTAATAGGGTAGAATAACTGAATATTGCTCAGATATTTTTAAAATTAAAAGCAGGATTTTTTAATGATCGGCTTAAATAATTCAGAAAAGGACACGGTTAGCAGCACAGCATCCACCAAGAGGCTGGCAAGGGCGATGATGGTTTCTGGTGGGGAGTTCTCACTGATATTAGCTTGTTGTAACAGTCTTGAAAGACAGCAGCAAGTGCTGAATCTGTTAACAGAATTTTCATCAACAGATATCCACAAAATCTTGCTCTCACCTGCGGCTGACACATTGTATACAGCTATTACAAGTGTAATTGGTGCTACCCAACCCGAAGCTTTGATGGTACGGGGTTTAGAATCCGTAGTAGAAATTAACCAACTAATCATCAGTACCAACATCATGCGAAATGAGTTTCGGAAACAGTTTCGGTTTCCCTTGGTGTTGTGGGTTAATGATGAAATTCTACGCAAGCTAGTCTGGTTAGCACCAGATTTCAAAGACTGGGCAGCAAGTACTATTAGATTTGATGTATCTCACAATCAGTTCGTTGGATCTGAACAACGAGCCATTAGCGCCTAATATTGGCTGAGATTACTCAAAATATTTGTAGATGCTAGGTTGAGCCGAGCAAAATCTAAACTACGGTTCTGTTCAATTATTTATAAAATTACTTTTATTTAACCTAACTTCTCATGGGATATGGAAAACCTTGCTTCCATTTTTCTGTGATGCGAGGATATAGTTTACACATAAGTCCTAAAAACCTAGCTTCATAAGCTTTTACTCGTTCTCATCCTCTACATCGGAACGAAACAAGCTATTTTCCCAGATAGGGACGTGGAAGAGAATCCACAACAAACTTTTTATCCAATGCAATGCTTCTGAGCTATTCCTAGATTGCCGTAGGATATAGGGCAATACAGTTCAGATAAGACCAAAACACTTGTAGAGACGGCGATTTATCGCGTCTCAAAACCTACGATTTTGTACAAATAGCGCTTAACCCAAGCGTATTGGGATATATGGCGTTTTGATTGAGTGCAATTTTCATCCAGAATTTGTATAAGGAACAAACAATTAGTACATCAGCGTCTGTATTTATATCTGTTTCAGGACAAATATACTAAATTAATTCCAACTGGTGAAGTACTGGAATTATATATTTTATTGCCTACACGTGGTTGGATACTATTTCCCAGTTCTATAACTATTGAGTAACATCGCTATATTACGATGAAAACCATGCTGAAAAAATACCTTAACACCAATCAAGGACGAATTTTCACTGCTTTGATTTTGACTGGAATTTTGTCTGTAACTAGCAGTTTAACGCTTATCAAAGATGCGACGGGAGCTTCTGCTAACTTCTCGTTAGAAACAAACAATGAAGTCATCAAAGATAATATTAAATCAAATCGCTTGCCACGTCCAGTAGCTAAGGCGGTACTGCGAGATTTAGCCCGCAAACAGGGAATTTTTACTAGCCAACTGCAAATTATTGATTATAGTCAACAGACTTGGCGCAATGGTTGCTTGGAACTGCCCCAATCGGATGAAATCTGCACCCAAGCATTAGTTCCTGGTTGGCGGATTGTGGTATCTAATGGCAAAAAAAACTGGGTTTATCATACCAATAACAATGGGCGATCGCTACGTTTAGCTTCGGCAAATACTCCCTCAGACAATCTGCCAGGTAAATTACCTGCGTCTGTAAAAAATGCTGTTTTGCAAGTTGCATCCAGACGTTTGCAACAGCCAATTTCTCAACTAACCATCATTCAAGCTCAATCGCAAACTTGGAGAAATAGCTGTTTAGAATTAGCTAATACTGATGAATTCTGTACCCAAGCTTTGGTATCAGGCTGGCGAGTAGTTGTTGGTGCGGTTGACCAAACCTTGGTTTATCATACTAATCAAACAGGTTCCGCAGTCAGACTGAATCAAAAAGCTAACGAAGGTACACTTGCCCCTGTGCAAATTCCAGCCAGCGAGTTACCACCACCGTTAGATCGAGATATAGTATTTCGGCAAATTTCCAGTGGTGGTTTTGCTGGCAGAACCTACCAGACTGTCTTACTCAAAGATGGGCGATTGATTCGGGTGCGGATTGGTGATGCCAATGATTCAGAACGTAGTGTTCGCAGCGTTTCTGTGCAACAGGTGCAACAATTTCAGAGATATTTGGAACGCTCTAAATTTAGTAGATTCCAAAATTTAAGTTACCCAGCCCCCAGTGGTGCTGCTGATTATATCACCTACACTCTTACTAGCCAAAAGGGTACAGTTCAGTACAACGATATTTCTCAAAATAACCTGCCAACGAATTTACAAGCAGCAGTCAAAGCCTGGAATCAACTCGTAGCCAGCGCCCAATAAATGATAAATCTCAGCAATGGGAAATAGCGATTGTTTTAACGCTTACAATCGAAACGATCGCTATTCATGCTGATTGTTCATAATTTGATGATATCTCTAGCAAATGATGAAAAGGTTTCTCAAGTGGTGTGTTGAGTTTCATTCTTGGTGGAATATTCGCCAAAGCAGAAAGTCGGGGTTATTTGCCGTTATCGTTACCTTGAGTGTGGTAGCTACGGTGATGCTATCGTTCCCATTGAACGCTCAAATTAATCTGCCGCCAAAGCCTGCATCCGAGTTAAGGGGGGTGTGGTTAACGAATATTGATAGTGATGTGTTATTTGAGCGCGATCGCCTCAAGGGATCTTTGCAACGCCTTGATGAACTCAATTTTAACACCATATATCCGGCGGTTTGGAATTGGGGATATACATTGTATCCCAGCAAAGTTGCACAAAAAGTAATTGGGCGATCGCTCGATCCCACACCGGGATTACAAGGGCGAGATATCCTCAAAGAAATTGTCGATGTGGGACATCAAAAAGGGCTAACAGTGATTCCCTGGTTTGAATTTGGCTTCATGGCACCAGCCGACTCTCTCTTAGCTAAAAATCGCCCCCAATGGCTTACTAGCCGCAGCGATGGGACTCGAATTGTCAAAGAAGGCACGCATAACCGTGTTTGGCTAAATCCCTTTCGCCCAGAAGTACAACAATTTATCCAAGATTTAATCGTTGAAATTGTCAGAAACTACAATATTGATGGCATTCAATTTGATGACCATTTTGGCTTACCATCAGAATTAGGTTACGATGCTTACACAGTGGCACTTTACAAAAAAGAACACCGTGGTAAAGCTCCCTCCAAAAATTTTAAAGATCCAGAATGGGTGCGTTGGAGAGCTAACAAAATCACCGAGTTTATGAAACGGGTATTCAAAACCATCAAAGCTACTAAAAAAGATTGCCTAGTTTCCATTGCACCCAATCCTCAACGTTTTTCTTACGAGTTCTTTTTAGCCGACTGGCAAAAGTGGGAACGGTTGGGAATCGTTGAAGACTTAGTTTTGCAAATATATCGTGATGATTTGAATGTTTTTGTTAACGAATTAGAATATCCAGAAGTGAAAGCGGCAAAGCGCCATATTCCAGTGAGTGTGGGCATTTTGGCTGGGTTAAAAAACCGATCTGTGCCGATGCAACAGATTCAGACACAAGTGCAAAAAGTCCGCGATCGCAATTTTGCTGGAGTCTCTTTCTTTTTCTATGAATCCCTCTGGAATATGGGCAAAGAAAAGCCACAAGAACGTCAAATTGGCTTCCAGAAAATTTTCCCCACACCTGTAGATTACCCAAATTTGCTAGCAGGTTGGAAACCGTTTAGTTAATAGTCATTGGTCATTGGTACTAATGACTTCATTTCTCCACGGCTTATTATCAAAATGAACGAAGCTTGTGTTCAGTCGCCAAAAATTTGGGATGTTGCTTGCTCATGATCAGACGCTTACACAGCCGTAAAATTTCCTTAGTGGCTATGCTTGCGCTTGTGATATGCCTTACTCTGGTAAGCGTGCGTTCATTTGGGCAAACAATTATGACATCAGCACCCCAACTGCTCACCGATCCATTTTTACAACTGCCAACTGAAACCTCAGTGCAAGTAGTTTGGTTTACTGAGTTTGCTGGTGTTAACCACACAGTAACTTATGGTGAAAATCTTAAACAAACTTCTAAGGCAAATACTACTAAACTCAGTCGCACTCGTGAAGACCAGCAATCAAGAGTTGGAAACCAAACCAAAGACGGCGAAGTTTATCAAAAACCAGTCCAGCGCGATATTTGGCGACATGAGGCTGAGGTAGGTGGGTTGACTCCTGGTGTGCGGTTAAACTATCGGGTTACGAGTGTGCGAGAAGACGGTGAGAGTATTAACAGTGATGTTTTTACCCTTGCAGCTACTCCCAAACCAGATACACCACTAAAAATTTTACTTACCTCAGATCATCAATTAAAGCCGATGACAGCAGCAAATCTGCAAAAAGTGGTAGAAACAGTTGGACGAGTTGATGGGGTGTGGTTTGCTGGTGATTTGGTTAATATTAGCGATCGCGCCTCAGAATGGTTTGATGATAATAGTGGTGGTGCGTTGTTTCCCGGCTTACAAGGTCGTGCTACTTATGAAATGACGCACAACGACATTAAGACAACCTACACTGGTGGACAAATAATTCAACACGCACCCATGTTTACTTGCATTGGTAATCATGAGGTGATGGGGCGATTTGCCAGGATGGGAAGTTTAAATGATGAATTTGATGATACGATTCCCCGCGTCGTTGCTCAAAAAATTTATCAAGACAAATCTTTAATAGATAATTCTTTTAATACTAATACCTACGAAGAGATTTTCTCTTTACCAAAAAGTAAAGAAGGTGGAAAAAGGTATTATGCAGTCAGTTTTGGGGATGTGCGTTTAGTGGTACTGTACGCTACGAATATGTGGCGAACTCCCAACTTAGATAGAAAGCGCAGAGGGAGATATCAGGAAGCTGAAAAGGATTTAGATAATCCTGAAGATTGGGGTTATGGGCAGCTAATTTATGAGCCAATTGCTAAAGGTAGCAAGCAGTATGATTGGCTAGAAGCAGAACTCAACAGCCCTGAATTTAAACAAGCAAAATACAAAGTTGTGATGTTCCATCATCCACCCCATACTCTGGGTGATAATATTGTTCCCGCTTATACAGAACCTGTTCAAATAATTGAACAGGATGGTAATAATATTAAAACCGTGCGTTACGAATACCCGAAAGATGCAGATTATATTATCCGCGATGTTGTGCCTTTATTAGAAGCGGCTAATGTGCAATTGGTATTCTATGGGCATTCTCATTTGTGGAATCGCTTTGTTAGTTCCAGTGGAATGCACTTTTTAGAAACATCTAATGTGGGCAATACTTACGGCGCTGCTTGGGGTGACAGAAAGCGAGAAGTGCCAATTGGATATCAAGAGGATTATGTTAAGCTTGGCGATCCCAATGGTTTGGAACCAATAGTGCCCACAATTGCCCCTTTGTTGGGTGAAGATGGAAAGCCGATGCCTTATATTTCGAGTAATAATATTACGGTTTTTAGTATTTTTGATACGGGGGCGGGGACAATAAGTAGTTATCGCTTTGACACTCGCAAATCTGATTCGGAAGTAGTGAAGTTTGATGAATTTCAGTTGAAATAGAAATAGCCGGGGCGAATGGAATTCGCGGCTACACAAACAAAGTCCGCCTGGTATTGTGAAGACAAACACAATACAGGAATTAGACCGGAAGTCCGCCAGGAAGAATGAG
>NZ_JAAGOG010000376.1:0-3299 GCF_010747425.1 Nostoc sp. UIC 10630 | reverse complement strand
AAAAATATATTGAGATTTCAGCAACATGACATTCGTGTCAGACTGCTGAGAATGTTCTCAGCCAGAACCTTGAAAACTGCATAGAAACGCGAAATTAGCAGGCAGACACAGACATTGAGAGTACTGAGTGCCTCGGCTTAGAGTGCTGATTAAAATCAGTGCGAAGTGATGAGGTAAGCAGAACTAACTATTTGTGAATGCAAAATGTGAAACACCAAATGAATTGAGTGGTCAAGCTAATAAGGGCTAACGGTGGATACCTAGGCACACAGAGGCGACGAAGGACGTGGTTACCGACGATATGCTCCGGGGAGTTGGAAGCAAACATTGAGCCGGAGATTTCCGAATGGGGCAACCCTATATACTACCTGCTGAATATATAGGCAGGAGAGAGCCAACCCAGCGAATTGAAACATCTTAGTAGCTGGAGGAAGAGAAATCAAAACAGAGATTCCCTAAGTAGTGGTGAGCGAAAGGGGAAGAGCCTAAACCAATTGGTTTACCGATTGGGGTAGTGGGACAGCAATATCGAATCTAGCGGTTAAACGAAGCAGCTAAATACTGCACCAAAGAAGGTGAAAGTCCTGTAGTTGAAAACTCAAGGATAGTAGCTGAATCCCGAGTAGCATGGGGCACGAGGAATCCCATGTGAATCAGCGAGGACCACCTCGTAAGGCTAAATACTACTGTGTGACCGATAGTGAACCAGTACCGCGAGGGAAAGGTGAAAAGAACCCCGGAAGGGGAGTGAAATAGAACATGAAACCGTTAGCTTACAAGCAGTGGGAGGACTATTTAAAAGTCTGACCGCGTGCCTGTTGAAGAATGAGCCGGCGACTTATAGGCACTGGTAGGTTAAAGCGAGAATGCTGGAGCCAAAGGGAAACCGAGTCTGAAAAGGGCGATAATCAGTGTTTATAGACCCGAACCCTGGTGATCTAACCATGGCCAGGATGAAGCTTGGGTAACACCAAGTGGAGGTCCGCACCGACTGATGTTGAAAAATCAGCGGATGAGTTGTGGTTAGGGGTGAAATGCCAATCGAACCAGGAGCTAGCTGGTTCTCCCCGAAATGTGTTTAGGCGCAGCGGTAATGATTATATCTGGGGGGTAAAGCACTGTTTCGGTGCGGGCTGGGAGACCGGTACCAAATCGAGACAAACTCTGAATACCCAGAGCACACATTGCCAGTGAGACAGTGGGGGATAAGCTTCATTGTCAAGAGGGAAACAGCCCAGACCACCAGCTAAGGTCCCCAAATCATCGCTAAGTGATAAAGGAGGTGAGAGTGCACAGACAACTAGGAGGTTTGCCTAGAAGCAGCCACCCTTGAAAGAGTGCGTAATAGCTCACTAGTCAAGCGCTCTCGCGCCGAAAATGAACGGGGCTAAGCGATGTACCGAAGCTGTGGGATTAATAATAAACGATTAATCGGTAGGGGAGCGTTCCGTCGTAGGTAGAAGCAGTAGCGGCAAGCAGCTGTGGACGAAACGGAAGTGAGAATGTCGGCTTGAGTAGCGCAAACATTGGTGAGAATCCAATGCCCCGAAACCCTAAGGTTTCCTCCGCCAGGTTCGTCCCCGGAGGGTTAGTCAGGGCCTAAGGCGAGGCCGAACGGCGTAGTCGATGGACAACGGGTTAAAATTCCCGTACTGATTGTAGGTTGTGCAGAGGGACGGAGAAGATAATTGTCAGCCGGATGTTGGTTACCGGTTCAAGCGTCAAGATGTTGAGAGACGGCGAAAACGTTTCGAGTTGAGGCGTGAGTACGACCCACTACGGTGGGGAAGTGGCATAGTCTAGCTTCCAAGAAAAGCTCTAAACACGTTAACTTACAGTTACCTGTACCCGAAACCGACACAGGTAGGGAGGTTGAGAATACCAAGGGGCGCGAGATAACTCTCTCTAAGGAACTCGGCAAAATGGCCCCGTAACTTCGGAAGAAGGGGTGCCCACCTAAGACGTGGGTCGCAGTGAAGAGATCCAGGCGACTGTTTACCAAAAACACAGGTCTCCGCAAAGTCATTAAGACGCAGTATGGGGGCTGACGCCTGCCCAGTGCCGGAAGGTTAAGGAAGTTGGTCAGGGGGAAACCTTGAAGCTAGCGACCGAAGCCCCGGTGAACGGCGGCCGTAACTATAACGGTCCTAAGGTAGCGAAATTCCTTGTCGGGTAAGTTCCGACCCGCACGAAAGGCGTAACGATCTGGATGGTGTCTCAGAGAGAGACTCGGCGAAATAGGAATGTCTGTGAAGATACGGACTGCCTGCACCTGGACAGAAAGACCCTATGAAGCTTTACTGTAGCCTGGAATTGTGTTCGGGCTTGGCTTGCGCAGGATAGGTGGGAGGCGATGAAGTATTCCTTGTGGGGAGTATGGAGCCAACGGTGAGATACCACTCTGGCGAAGCTAGAATTCTAACCCATGACCGTTATCCGGTCAGGGAACAGTTTCAGGTGGGCAGTTTGACTGGGGCGGTCGCCTCCTAAAAGGTAACGGAGGCGCGCAAAGGTTCCCTCAGCACGCTTGGAAACCGTGCGGCGAGTGTAAAGGCATAAAGGGAGCTTGACTGCAAGACTGACAAGTCGAGCAGGTACGAAAGTAGGCCTTAGTGATCCGACGGCGCAGAGTGGAATGGCCGTCGCTCAACGGATAAAAGTTACTCTAGGGATAACAGGCTGATCTCCCCCAAGAGTCCACATCGACGGGGAGGTTTGGCACCTCGATGTCGGCTCATCGCAACCTGGGGCGGAAGTACGTCCCAAGGGTTGGGCTGTTCGCCCATTAAAGCGGTACGTGAGCTGGGTTCAGAACGTCGTGAGACAGTTCGGTCCATATCCGGTGCAGGCGTAAGAGCATTGAGAGGAGTCCTCCTTAGTACGAGAGGACCGGGAGGAACGCACCGCTGGTGTACCAGTTATCGTGCCAACGGTAAACGCTGGGTAGCCAAGTGCGGAGCGGATAACCGCTGAAAGCATCTAAGTGGGAAGCCCACCTCAAGATGAGTGCTCTCACCACGTAAGTGGGTAAGGTCACGGGAAGAACACCCGTTCTTAGGCGGTAGGTGGAAGTGCAGTAATGTATGTAGCCGAGCCGTGCTAACAGACCGAGGGCTTGACCTCACATCATTTGGTTTCGCGTTTCTGTGCAGTCTTCAGGGTCTTCTGACCCTACAGTCTTTCCTGGTGTCTATTGCGCGGTGGAACCACACTGATCCCTTCCCGAACTCAGAGGTGAAACGCTGTTGCGGCAACGATAGTTTAGGGGTCGCCCTACGCAAAAATAGCTCGGTGCCAGG
>NZ_JAAGOG010000375.1:0-3333 GCF_010747425.1 Nostoc sp. UIC 10630 | reverse complement strand
CCAAAAATTCAAGCTGTCGTAAGTCCGCTTGAAACCATAAACGTGCCACCCCGGCAAACTTATGGTTACAGTCACAAGAACAAAAGGCTAAATGAAAACTAGTCATATTAATCGTAGTTTATGTCGGATAAAAGATAAGGGTATCTTATTTTGTGTTGTAGTCTTGTATTACAAAGTAATCTAAAGCATAATGTGAGCAAAGTCTAGATTTAAAGGATTTGTGTGCTGGAGCCGATTGTCACTGAAAGCATAAGATGAGCAAGTTGCTCGCTTTATGGTTTCAAAGCAGGTTGCTCATCTTATGCTTACAAAAGTAGAGGTAGTGAACTCAAACAGAAAGTAGCTCTGTTGCTCGATTTCGGTTTTCATAGCAGCTATACCTAACCAAAGTTTTAATGCTGGGCATGAATATGTTTGCTCACGTTAGGGTTACAAAACAAAACCTTTGCTCATGTTATGGTTTCAAAACCTGTTTTCGATAAATAATTTCCGACGTAGTATAAAGGCTTTGGGCTACGTAATTGCTCAACTTATGCTTTCAAAGTTGCTCATCTTATGCTTACAGTGACACCGATAGTCACTATGTTTAAATGTTTTACTGGCGAATGACACCACTCAGGGTGTTGAGCAGTATTAAGGTTAGTGTGGCTTTGCTGTGAAACTATGGCTCGTGATTTATTCCACAATATTGTGAGGTCTGCACTGGAAAAAGATGGTTGGTTAGTTACAGATGACCCACTAAATATTCGGTGTGGTGGAGTTGATGTTCAGATTGATTTAGGTGCAGAACTCCTAGTTGCTGCCGAAAAAGCTGGAGAAAAAATAGCAGTTGAAATTAAAAATTTTGTCAGTGCATCGAAAATTTCAGAATTTCACATGGCACTAGGACAGTTTATTAATTATCAGACTGCATTACGTGCAGAAGACCCTTCGAGAAATTTATATTTAGCTATCCCATTGGTAACTTATAATGATTTCTTTAACTTGCCTTTTATTCAAACTGTAGTCAACGAAAACAAACTAAAATTGATTATTTATAACGTTGAAACTGAGGAAATAGAGCAATGGATAAGTTAAATGAATACCGCACAAAAGTTAGGCAATTATTAACTAAATATATCAATTATAAGCCTAGTTATGGAGATGTAGAGGTCGAACAGATTTTTGACGCAGAGTATGACCATTATCAAATTATTAGCATTGGATGGAACAACCAAAAACGGATCTATGGCCCAATAATGCACCTAGATATCAAAAATAATAAAATTTGGATTCAACAAAATACAACGGAAGTAGATATTGCTTTAGAATTGATGGAAATGGGTGTACCTAAACAAGATATTGTCATTGGTTTTCATACTCCTAAAATGCGTCAATTATCGGGATTTGCTGTGGAATAAACATGATACAAAACGCAGGATCTTTGCCACCTTTGCGATTGAGTATGTATTAGTTACTAGAGAGCTATGAGGTAGTAAAAGGAATACTTTATTTTGTATAAAATCGGGTAAATTTTTGTTGTGATAGCCACAAATTGTTAATCATGCTTTATTACAAATTAGTAGGACATACACCCGTTGCTGTTAATTCATTGTTAGAGTGGCAAGATTATTTACACTCAGTACAAGATTCAGGACAACATCTAGTTGCCGAAACTATAGTTGGGGAGGCCAAAGTATCAACTAATTTTTCGGGATTTGATCTCACTTTTGGAGATCCCCCGTTGCTCTTTGAAACGATGGTTTTAGGCGGGCCTCATCACGGGAGAATGCAGCGTTATTCTACATGGGAGCAGGCACGCTTCGGTCATGATCGTACCGTCATAGAAGTCATGACTACCTCACCACCAGATGAGTAATCTCAACTGAACATAGAGTTATTTTTAATACTTAAAACCTAATAATTTACACAGAACTGGATGAACTACAGCGCAGATTCTTTACCTGAGATCAAACTCATTCCCCTTGATCGTGAAGCTCTACATTTCACACAGCCAGGAGAAACTAGAAGACCACCAACCGATATCCGGTGGGTAAAGGTGCTAGAGTTTTTACGCAGCAATAACCTAGCACTAAACAGCCGCAAACTCTACGAACGCGAACTCAAAAGGTTTTTGGCTTGGAGTGAACTACATTATCATGAACTGCGTCCACGTCACCTTGCGCTATATAAAGAATATCTCCGTGATGAAATACTGACTGATGCAGGTAAACCGCTTTCAAAAAGCAGCATCAATGCAGGAATTGCGGCTCTCAAAAGCTTTTTCAAATGGATGTGCTACACGTATCCTGAAATTATTTCTACTAATCCCACACTGGGGATAAAACTGGAAAAAGTGCCACTGCCACCAGCCCAGAGTTTAACCCCAGAAGAGATAGAACGGGTTTGGTCAGCTTTGGAATTGCTCCAAGAAACAAAGCAACGAGATACAGCACTCGTTCACATCCTTAGTCATGGACTCCGGGCTGGGGAAGTTGTACAGCTAAATGTTGGCTCATTTGATGGCAAGCTCCTGTTTTTACCGGACACCAAAACCAATGAACCACGCTTAGTGCCACTGCGAAAAGAAAGCCGAGAAGTCGTGGCAGATTATTTACAATTACGCTCATACCAAGGAGAGGTGTTAAACAGCCTTAGTCCACTGATGATTTCACACCATGCTTCGTACAAAGGTGAACGCTTAAGTGATCACGGCATTTACTTCGCTGTAGAAAAAATTGGTGAAATAGCTCACATTGAGGATTTGCACCCTCACTCCTTTCGCCACACCTATGCCACTGACTTATTGCTATTGGGAGTTGACCCCAGCCATGCCCGTAAGCTAACAGGACATCAAAGTGAGAAAGCGTTTCGGCGCTATACCCTTCGCAGCGAACAAGAAGCGGCGATCGCTGCTTACTATCGTGCAATCGGTGAAGAAGCGGAGTAAGGTATGCCGAAACCGTTAGACCCCAAGTGTCAGTTATGCGCCAAGTTACCAACAACTCAAGCTAAAGTTTTACATGGAACAGCAGGGGATGGATGTTGGAATCCCAAAATCTGCCACAATCGCCGCTCATTCTATCGTCGCCGGAGTGAAAGTCATTCAGCAGAAATTGATGCAATCGCAGTCGAACCACCAGCAACATATTTTGCAGTGCTGTATTTGTATAAAGAACCGGGGGATAAACCATTACACGCGTTGGGTGCAGAACTCTGGCTGGGGCAAAAACCTGTTTGTCGCCTGGAACCAATTCACTGTTTTGGGCTAACGGCTGGCAAGATCCGCGCCTATACAGATCAGGTGTTGCAGTCTTTTGCTAAATCTTATGGTATTTCACTATATCAATATAA
>NZ_JAAGOG010000067.1:0-36480 GCF_010747425.1 Nostoc sp. UIC 10630 | reverse complement strand
CACCAATATGCTGGGTACTGGGGATTGGGGATGGGGAATTGGGAACTATGAATTACGAATTATTGGCTGGGGTGATGTGTGTTTAAATCTTTTACGAAACTAGACTATCTGCTTAAAGAAACTTTCCTCGGTTTGCTGCGGGGAGGTTGGATGAATTGGGCAGCTGTAAGTACTGTGACAGTGTTACTGTTTTTATTTGGTTTGAGTTTGCAAACCTCTTGGCAAGTCGAAAAACTACTCTATCAGTTCGGTAGTCAGCTAGAAGTATCAGTTTATCTTGAACCGGATGCACGGGCCGAAAACATTGAGCCACTGATCGCAAAAATGCCAGAGGTCGCGGCGATGCAAAGCATTACCAAAGAGCAAGCTTGGACTAAGTTAGTTAAGGAAATGAGAATTTCTGATATTGAGGGTGCTACCCAGCAGCTAGGTGAGAATCCCTTGGTTGACGAGATGAAGGTGAAAGCGCGTAATTCTCAAGTTGTACCAACTTTAGCAACGCAACTGGCTAAGTTGCCGGGAGTTGAGACGGTGGAGTATATCGATGAAGCAGTTAAACGTATTGCCCAGTTGCACCGAGGGCTGAACTGGATTACTTTAACAATTACAATTATTCTGACCCTAACAGCGATCGCAGTGACTACAACCACAATTCGGTTGATTGTCATGGCGCGACGGCAAGAAATTGAAATTATGCAACTAGTGGGAGCAACCTCAGCTTGGATTTACCTGCCGTTTATTTTACAAGGAATTGCTTTTGGTTTAGTTGGTGGTGCGATCGCTTGGAGTTTCATTTCTGTGATTCAACAGTTTCTTAGTAAATTGCTAGCCAATCAACCTGAGTTTATTCAAGTTATCAGCAATGGTGTGCAACTCACTCCAGCCCAAGTTTTACTATTACCCTTGATTCTTTTGAGTTTCGGTGCAGCTGTAGGATTAATGGGAAGCTTATTTGCAGTCCGAAGTTTTGCTAAAGGATAGTCATTTGTCCTTTGTCATTTGAACTCGGAACTTCGACCTTTTAACTTAAAATTTTGAAAATTTTAAAAGAACAACTGAAGTTTGGGATTGAACGAATATGAAATTAATCCTGCATATCAACTTAACAAGGCTAATTAAATGACCAATGACAAATGACAAAGGACAAATCTTTATGAAATCGCAATGGGAAGGTTTTCTGCAAAATCTTGGTGTATGGGAAGGTTCATTTACCAATTTTTCTCCCGAAGGTACACTTTTGAACGATACTCCTAGCCGTCTTTCCCTAGAAGGTTTAAACAATAACCAGACAGTGCGCCTAACTCTGAGCCGTTCGGGAAAGGATGATGTAATCAGAGAATTTAGGTCTGTGGGAGGAGGTCTGCTATTTTTTGAAAATGGTTCATTTTCTGAAGGTTTAATTCAGCTAGGGCCATTTTCCGAATTTGGTGGAGAACTCGCTTTTGTTCATGAAAATCGCCGCTTACGTCTGGTACAACTGTTTGATAAAAATGGTCATTTAAATGGACTAACTCTCATTCGAGAACATCTAGCTGGAACCCCGGTAGCAGAACGTCCCTCTTTGCAGATAAATGACTTGTTAGGAGAATGGCGAGGACAAGCAATGACAATCTATCGAGATTTGCGTCCGCCTGATATTTACTCTACAACTTTGAAAATACAACTTGATGATGCTGGGCGATTAATTCAAAGTACTTCTTTTGGCGATCGCACAATTACCTCAACTGCTACTATCAAAGGTTCCATCGTTCTCTTTGACCAAGATCCAGAAAAACAGGTACAAGTATTATTGTTACCTGATGGCGCTTCTGCAACTTCTCCTCTCAAGGTACAATTACGTCAACCCTTATTTCTGGAAGCGGGTTGGTTAATCCAGCCAAATCTGCGCCAGAGGATGATTCGCAGCTATAACGACAAAGGCGAATGGGTTCGTCTGACATTAGTTACTGAAGAAAGGGTGTAAAAAATTTTTTAGCCTGCGATCGCTTATCTCCGATAATTTCGATCAACACTTTATAATTTTTGATCCATTTGTAGAACAAATAGCAAGCAGTAGTACAACTTACCTCTCGTAAGGAAACCTTAAATGGTACAAACCCCTGCTAAACCCCTGACTTTAAGTGAATTTCTGGATCTGCCAGAAACAGAACCTGCCAGTGAATACATTGATGGGCGTATCATTCAAAAACCGATTCCGCAAGGAGAACACAGCGCAATTCAGACCGAGTTAGCACCTGCAATTAACTTGGTCGTAAAACCCAAACAAATTGCACGGGCTTTCTGTGAGCTTCGCTGTACATTTGGCGTAGGCGTAGCCCGCCGTAGGCATCGCTCAATTGTGCCTGACATTTCTGTGTTTATGTGGGACAGAATTCCCCGTAAAGATAATGGTGGGGTTGCTAACGTCTTCTCAATTGCCCCAGATTGGACAATTGAAATTCTATCTCCCGATCAAAGTCAAACTAAAGTTACTAAAAATATTCTGCATTGCCTCAAGTATGGAACTCAGATGGGATGGCTGATTGATCCTAAAGAACAATCCGTGTTTGTCTATTTGCCAGATAAACCAACAACTTTTTACGAAGAACTAGGAACACAGTTACCAATGCCAGAATTTGCTAAAGATTTCAGCCTGACAGTAGAAGGTTTATTTAGCTGGTTGTTGGAGTGATTGTAGTTTTGCTATATCCTCAGCAATAATCTCAAGCTATCTTCTTCCAGATAAATTAGCGATCGCACTATCTCATGAGACATCACACTTCATTTACCATATTTAAAATCTGATTGTATAGGGCTGGAGAAACTCTAAACTCTGATGTAGTAATTAAGGCATCCATCAACAGTTTGACAGCAACTATGAGATTTTGGTGTTTCGCCTCAATCAAAATGGTAGCCCAAGAAACCTCAAACTAGGTTACGGTGCAGTAATTTTGTTAAATTGCGATCGCACTTTTCATCGTGGAAGTGTTTAAGATTGTGAGTGGAAAAATCTGTTGGGTAACGCCATCCCTCTACCCAACCTTATATTTTAAAAATAAGTGGTAGACTGTTCGCTGTAAAGTTATTGTTAGCCTGCGTCCTGATCGCCATTGTTTTCAATGTAACGGCGCAAAACTGAGTTAATCAGTGTTTTGTACTCTGCACCTTGTTCACGAAACCACGTTATCACTTCTGGATCTAACTGGATCAGGTCACTGGCTCGTTTTGCGGGAATCCTCAGTGTGGCATTTTCAAAAAACTTATCGTTCAAAGGTGGGATGTCTGAGTAATCAATATCCTCATCCGTCATCGCCTCTAATGCAGCCCAATCAGTACGTGAGGTATTGTTCAAGTCGTTGACGCTCATATCGGTTTGCCCTTCGTGCTGAGATAATGCGGACTATGTTGTTCTGTCGTTCTGTCCAAACGACAACCGCTACACCGTTGCCTAGAAAGCCGATTCCGATCCAGCGATCTTCGCCATAATCAAAACGCTCATCAAGCTCAACCAGCATGGAATTGTCAAACATTCCGGGGACATCTGCAAAATCAATTCGATGTTTACGAATATTTTCAAGATTCTTCGTTTCGTCCCACTCAAACTGCATGAAGGCTTAATGAACAATACATAAACAGTTAAGCCCATTATCGCTTATTTCAGATGAATGATAAATCCTCCGTTTTTAACTGGAGAGCCAGTTAATATCAATACTTTGATCAACTCGCTTTAGAGCTTCGATACATGTTACCAGGGATTGGTTTGCATTCTGGGCAGCTAAAAGTGTAATTGAGTTTGGATCTTGAATGTTAGACCAATCCAGGCTGGCTATATTTTGAATACTAGCTTTGTGATGAGCAAGTTTATTTCTATCGTCGAAAAGTTTTTGGAGATTATGAACCTCAGCAGAATCCGTCGTTAAAGCAAAATTTCCATTAATGTCATGTGGGATGTTGATCCATTTAACTACTGTTTCACCCAATCCTAAATTTTTATTCGTCTTAAATTTTCTCAAGTACACTTCATCTTTACCCTTACTGATTGCATAGTAGTTGATAAAGGATTCAGCAACCAGAGCGCTAAAAACAACTGTAATAATATTCGACTTGTTAATTAACTGTAAGCTCTGTAATAAATAGGCAGCATCTTCTGGCTTCAAGCTTTTCCCTTGATATGTAGAGGAGTTAACGCCCAATTTCTCATTTAGGTCAAAATCAGTTTCCTGTGACTTTTGAAGATGCTCTCTAGCTATCTCAAAATATCTTTCGTGATTGGTGAACTCTAACTTATCCCAGTTCATACCACTTTCTATAAGCTTTTAAATTAAATGCTGTTAAATGTTATACCAATAAGCACTGATGTTGCAACGCTTGCTTAAGTAGCATTTGATACTGTTCATCCCCAACCCGATAAGCCCCAAACCTCTCCAAATGCGGATTCATCATTTGGGCATCAAAAAATACAAATTTCCTCTGACGCAATCTTTCTACCAACTTTACCATCGCTACCTTTGAACCTTCGGGAATGCGGTAAAACATCGACTCTCCAATGAAAGCACCGCCAATGACAATCCCTAAAATTCCCCCAGCTAATTCGTCACCCTGCCAAGTTTCAAAACTAAAAGCATAACCACTTTGGTAAAGTAGCCAGTAAATCTTTTCCAATTCCGGCGAAATCCAAGTTGTCTCTCTGTCAGCACACCCAGCCACCACAGCTTGGAAGTCCCGATTAATCGCCACAGTAAACCGTTCTTGATTCAGAACGCGCTGTAAAGACTTGGGGTAACGAAACCGCTCATCCAAAGGAATAAAAGTCCGATCGCGACTTCCGTACCAACTCAGGCGATCGCGTTCATCAGCCATGAGAAAATAGCCTTGTGCATAGCCCTCAACAATAGCGGCGATATCATATTGCATAAATAAATATAAAAAAAACACTAGAGAAACGCAATTTGATGCTAGAAGTCAACCTCAGCGTTCCTCTGCGTTTCCCTCCGCGTCCCTCTGCGTTAAAAAACATGACTCAACCAATCCCACCCATCACCCTACCACCGCCTGAGAATCCGTTACTCGAAGGTGAATGGTTACGAGAACGCTTACAACGGTGGCTAGATACAGAATTTATCCCCGAAGCAGTAAACCAAAATATTGCCCAACGAGCCGCACAGATTTTTGTGCGTCAACGGATGGAAGGAGAAAATGACCTTGGTTCTCTGGTAATTGCCATTGTCACAGAGATGCAGTCGTATGATTTTTCCAATAGCTTTTATGGAGAGTTTGCGATCGCCAACGCCGTCAGCGATCTACTCTTAGAAAGTCTGGGAATTGATAAGTGTTGTGGTCAATAATATTTTGTCATTTGTCTTTTGTCATTTGTCCTTTGTTATTTACCAATGACTAATGACTAATGACCCTTACGGGTTCGCCAGTCACTCATGGGGGAAACCCCCAAGACCGCGCTGGCTCACTAATGACTCTTAACTACCAGCTAGACTTAACAACTCCAGGTAAAAGACCTTCATGCGCCCATTCTCGTAGCACGTTCCGAGAGAGTCCGAAATCGCGGTAAACTCCTCTAGAACGACCAGTCAACCAGCAACGATTGCGGTGGCGGGTGGGCGCACTATTCCGGGGTAGCTGTTGAATCTTTCTGTGGATTTCTAGCTTATCCAAAGGAGATGCTGCACTTCTGAACTCATCCAAAAGGGCTTCTCGCTTGTCAGCATACTTTTCTATCAACTTGGTGCGCTTTTTCTCGCGCTCAATCATGCTCTTCTTTGCCATTATTCTCTAACTTATTTAAAGACACCGTTCTCCATTCTACAGTCTCTCCATCAATTCTGGGGTTACTTATGTTGCTTACCCTACAACCACTGGCTTATTGGCTACAGGGCATAAATCAGCAAGCTCACACGCAACACAAACGGGAGAGCGGGCTTTACAAATAGCACGACCGTGATAAATCAACCGAATTGACCAATTTTCCCAATCAGGCTGAGGCAATAAACCCATTAAATCTTGCTCAATCCGAACGGGGTCTTTTGCTTCAGTTAAACCCAAGCGTTGGCTGAGGCGCTTGACGTGAGTATCTACCGTCACGCCAGCATTAATACCATAAGCATGAGCCAGAACGACATTTGCTGTCTTCCGCGCCACCCCAGGAAGCTTTAACAACTGTTCCATCTGGTTGGGGACAACAGAGTTAAACTCGGTAACAATCATCCGACAAGCGACTTGAATGTTTTTAGCTTTATTGTGATAAAACCCTGTAGAACGCACCAAACTTTCTAATTCTACTAAGTCAGCGATCGCTAAACTCTCAGCATCAGGAAACTTACCAAATAAAGCTGGTGTCACTTTATTCACTCGCTCATCAGTACATTGAGCAGAGAGAATCGTTGCCACCAACAATTGTACTGGCGTTGAGTAGTTCAAAGAGCAAGTAGCATCTGGATAAAGACGCTTCAGACGAGCTAAAATTTCTAGCGATCGCTTCTTTTTAGATAACGATTTGCGGGTAGTAATCACTGGAATAATTTTTGTACCCACTCCAATTGGCTAGTTAATTGAGTAGTTTCTTTGACGATCAGAAAAATTCCTAATCCTAAGAGTAATACCAAACCAGTTTGCATTACACCTTCTTGAATCCGGGACGGTACAGGCTTACCGCGTAAACCTTCAATCAGCAGAAAAGCTAGTTGTCCGCCATCCAAAGCTGGCAAAGGCAAAATATTGATAATAGCCAAGTTAATGCTGATAATTGCCGCAAAAGACAACAGATTTACGCTATTATCTTCAGCTAATTTTGCACCGATTTTGACAATGTTAACTGGCCCAGAAACTTGTCCAGCAGTTTGTTGAAAATTGGTAATCAACTGCCCAAAACCGCTCAGTGTCCCAACAAATAATTGTTGAAACCTGCTAGCAGCAAGACCAAAAATTTCAAAAGGACTATTCGGACGGCGATAAACTGCGGTAGCATTGGGACTAAGTGCCACACCAACTACACCTTTACCATCGGCTCCCAGTTTTGGCGTTAATTTCAGGGTTTGTTGTTGGTTTTCACGCTGAATTTTTAGTTCGATTTGCTGATTGGGATGAGTTTGAATTTCTTTAGTCAGCAAAGGAGTTGATTTGTCAGAAGCCGGGAGTTCTTGACCGTTAACAGCCAGAATAATATCTCCTTCCCGAATTCCTGCTTGATAGGCAACAGATTCTTGATTAACAGGCTGTACAACGACACCAGCTTGATAGTTTAATTCTTTGGGAATACCAACGATACCCAATTGCAGAACCAGCACCAAATAGGCAAATATTAAATTTGCAATCACTCCAGCACTGATGACAATCGCCCGGTCTAAAACTGGACGGTTACGCAGCAGATTTGGGTCATTGGGTGGAACATCGCTATCGGGGTCATCATCAGGAAAGCCCACAAAGCCGCCCAAGGGAAAGGCGCGGATAGCATATTCAGTTTGTGAACCTTGATACTTCAAAAGAACTGGGCCAAAACCCAAAGAAAAACGGTTAACGAGAATGCCTTGAGAACGTGCTGCAACAAAATGTCCCAACTCGTGTACCAAGATCAAAACAGCCAAGACTGCGATCGCTGCTAAAACTGACATAGAGTAAATTAGAGAAAATATTAAGCTATAGTTATCTCCATTCTAATTGGGCATTGGGTATTGGGTATTGGGTATTAGTCATTGGTCATTGGTAAATAACAAAGGACAAATGACTAATGACAAATTATAAAACTTCACGCCCCAAATAAGGTTGCAGCACTTCTGGTATCCTTACTGTCCCATCAGGTTGTTGATAATTCTCCAAAATTGCAGCCATAGTCCTTCCCACCGCCAAACCCGAACCATTCAAAGTGTGTACGAACTGAGTTCCTTTTTTCCCCGCCTCTTTGAAGCGAATATCAGCCCGTCTTGCTTGGAAATCTATAGTATTGGAACAGCTAGAAATCTCGCGGTATTTGCCAGAAGAGGGCAACCAAACCTCTAAATCATAAGTTTTGGTAGAGGCGAATCCCAAATCTCCAGTACTTAAATTTACTACTCGGTAAGGCAACCGCAAAGCCTGTAAAATTGCTTCTGCATTCCCTACTAATTTCTCCAGTTCATCAAAAGACGTACTAGGCTCAACAAATTTCACCATTTCCACCTTGTTGAACTGATGCAGGCGAATTAACCCCCGCATATCGCGCCCATAGCTACCAGCTTCGCGGCGAAAACAGGGAGTAAAAGCGCAGTGGTAAATAGGCAAATCCTCAGCAGCGAGAATTTCACCCCGGTAGAGGTTTGTAACTGGAACTTCCGCCGTCGGAATCAGCCATAAATCATCATCCGCGCATTTAAAGCTTTCTTCAGCAAACTTGGGTAACTGACCGGTCGCTGTCAAAGACTCGGTATTAACTAATAGAGGCGGACTGACTTCTACATATCCAGCTTGAGTATGGAGAGTCAGCATAAATTGAATTAATGCCCTCTCCAATGCCGCACCAGCGCCTATCAATGTCACAAAGCGACTTTGGGCAACTTTTACAGCTCGTTCAACATTGAGAATACCCAGCTTTTCGCCAATTTCCCAGTGAGGGAGAATATTCGGATATTGGGGAATGTACTCATCACCCCAACGGCGCACTTCTACGTTATCTTCCTCATTCTTACCAAGGGGTGTAGAGTCGCTTGGCAAGTTGGGAAGTGCCAACACAAGTTGGGCAATTTCAGCTTTGAGTTCTTTTTCTTGGGGTTCCAGTTGACTCAAAGTAGCTTTTACAGAGTTACCTTCATCCCGCAAAGCTTGAATTTCTGGGTCTTGAGGACTGATCCCAGATTTAATCTTCTGCCCGACAATTTTACCAATTTCGTTGCTACGAGCTTGGAGTTGACTACGTGTCCCCTCAAGTTCCCGTTGTTGCCGATCTAACAGTAATATCGGTTCAATGTCGTATTTACCACTACGACTATTCAATCGTTCTTGAACTAATTGCGGATTTTCCCGTATTTGCTTAATATCCAGCACAGATTTTTCTCAGTTTCTAGCCTAACATCTTCCTGTCAATACAGTTAACACATTAAGCATTTAGCATATAGTAATTTTGGTTTGCTGTGACTGGAAAAACAAAGTTTATTGGAAAAATTCAGTCTTAATCTCTGAATCAAGATTTTTCCCTAGCATCACTGCCAGTACTAAGAAAGCATATATTGCATTTAACCAATCATGAGCTAGTATCCTGAGCCACTCTTGTTTCAGTAACCTGAGCAAGACTTTGACCATTCCCATTATTGTTATCAGTGGCTGCAAACGTCCTTTGAGTGATACTCTGCGCTTCCTTATCGTCTCTAGTTTGTCCAGGTGAAGGCAACCAGTATGCAAGCACACTTGATAAACCACCCCAATACAGAGCAACATTCTTATCGTCCCCTGGCGAGCCAAGCTTGAAAATGCACAGTCCCAATACGATGCTACTAAAGAAAACCTGTACGCCAAATCTCCATACGTCTTGATTAAACTTATGGGCTGGTTGATTTTTCATAGTGTTCAAACTTATAAAAAAGGTATACAACATCATCCCTGTTCTAGTTTTGACATCACTTGTTAGTACAGCTTGGCAAAATTCTTAATGACACCCGTACCCCTACGGTGATATTGCTATGCGTAGTGTACCGCTCTCTCGACTCGCTAAGGTAATTGGTAATTCCTATACTGCAAGCGTTTCATTGATTTGAAATGGATAGTTCATTTACGCAATGCTGTACTATCAGGATGTTTTTTCAAGGATTATGTAGTTGTCTTCACACGCAGTTTTGCCCGTTTCGGAAAAGTATGATAATTTTCCTTTGGCTCTTGAAAACCCAGCATAGGCGAAACGCCCGCCCCGCTACCGCTAATAGAACTTATAACTAAGGTCGGTTAATACGATTGAGTAGCCAAAGTGACGCTACAAGCCCCGCAAAATGTGCTGATACAGTGTTGGTATTTGCCTGTACGACAAGCATATCTAGACCGCTAATAATACGGGTAGGGTCAAAAAATTGTGTAGTTATAGCTTGAGGAGATATGGATCTTGCTACCAGTGTACCAACGATCGCTTGCGCGCCTAAAAGAGTCACCAGTGTACCGCCTAAATTTACCCACAGCCCTAAGCGTAATACTTGCACAGTCTCACTTTTGCGAGGGCGGTTGCTGGGATTGGAGGATTCTAATTGCTTGCCAATTCTAGTGTAACGATAAGCTAAATAAATACCTCCACCCAAAACAACTAGTCCACAAATTGCTAAAAATACGCCAAAGCCAGTCCCAGGATTATTACTAGGACTACCAGTTCTTTGATTAAAGATGGCGAACAGCAACACAATTATGCTAGAAACAACGCCTAGTACTAGCTGAATCCAGAAGCTAATCCAACCTGTAAGGCGAAAGGTTTGGGCAATAGCCCGCAGAGAAGATGATGGAGCATCGGGAGTCTGTGACATATATAGAAGTGCCGGGCACTTTCAAAGGACACAAAGACACAAAGACAAAAGTTTAATCTAAGGATGCCTTAGCTCAAAAGTTCGGAGAACACGGAGAACTGTGTTGAGAGGTATCGCACTCTACGTCTCTATCTCTCCGAGAACACCAATTCAGTCAGGACTTACGTAAATAATGGCCGAAAAGAAGGATTTTCAAGTAGGGCAATTCATAAATTGTCCCTACAACAACTAGTTTTGCGTAAGTCCTATCAGTAACGAATCATGTCTCCCCAACCTCTTATCTTTTAGTCAAGGAGGCTGGGGATTAGGTTTTTGATTACTGAATCGATGCTCTAGTCTTTGCGTCTTCTTTGATAAATTTACTATCACATTTACCAAATGCGACAAGAGATTCTCTTATCCAGCAAATCAGTAATGCGTACTACTTAAGTGTGTCCACCACCGTAGCAGCTTTAAACCACATATATCCCATAGCTTAAATTCTTATGATTTGCATTGGGAAAATCACTGTAAAACAAAGTGTTTATTAAGTTTTACAGACAAAATTGCATTTTACCTGTAAAATTTCTTCGATGGCATTTTATTGCTTAAGCACTTCTAACTACCTTGGCATTACTTAATACCAAGACAGTCAGAAACCTCACGCCTAAAAGCTGGGGCTTGGCATTTGCCCTAATCTGACCAAGACTAAGTACCTTCTGTACTAAGTGAATTTGCTACTCTCTGTTAGCTCCTCACCACACCATATCAAGCTTGGGCTAGGGTACATTTCTTTGTGTCCCTAAAACTCGCAACTCTTACCACGAATTCACAAGCGTGGATAATCGTTTGGTATTTACGCTTTGTAAATCTAGTCTAAGTAGCATTATATATATTACTCACTTGGCAGTAGCACTGTATACTGACTACAAGGATTGTAGACCTTACCATAAGGCATTTTTTTAGCCATTCACTAACCATGAAACTTGAGGATATATATCAATTCTTTGAGAATCCTCCGCCAACTTACCTTTGTCAGGAAGTAGCAGTTTGTTACATACTGTCTGTTTTATTACAAGGTGAATCCTACGGAACCGAGTTGATTGAGCAATTAGAAACTGAATATTCAACCTATAGGCTTTCGGATACTGTGCTTTATAGTGCAATCAAATTTCTGGAAGACGAAAAGGCAATCACTGGATATTGGAAGAAACTGGAAGGACGAGGACGACCCAGGCGGATGTACCAAGTTTCTCCAGAATGGCAAGTTCAAGCGCAGGATTTAGCTTTGCAATGGCTTAACTACATCAATAGGAGGACAAAGTAACGAATAATTGATAATGAATAAGTCTCCTCCAGTCAAACAATAACAATCAGTTATGGATACTGCTATTCTGCCATCTACGTTCCTGCTAACCTTGTTGTTATCGGTTGGGCTGTTTTTCTTTATTCGTGCCTCGACTAAAGACCGCATACAAACAGTGCAACTGGTATCTGAGCAAGACGAAGCTGCTTTAATGTCTCAATTAAAAGAGTATTTTCGCTCCCGGTCTTACCAAGTAGCAGAGGTAGACCGAGAACAAAACAAAGTGACTTTTGAAGGGAATGTTCGCCCCAGTTGGTTTTTAGCTATATTTTTAACTCTGCTGGCAGCGACTGGGATTGTTTGTCTCTCACTAGTCGTATACCTGCTTTTTCCTAACCTCAGTCCCATTGTTTTGGCTATGGTACTGCTGTCGCCTTTAAGTGGTCTGTTTTATTGGAAAAAATCTGGAAGACTTGAGAAGGTGTCACTCAAAGTAGAAACAACTCAGAGTGAACAAACCTCCTCAAGTAAGATCACTGTAGTTGCCCATCGAGATGAACTCAGTGAGTTACAGAGAACTCTACAGCTCAAGGCTGGTGAATAATTGTTGCTTTTTTTAACTATGATATGCAGACTTCTGACCTGATCTAATCTTTAGGCAATGAAAAGTAAAAAGGAGGAAATCAAGACTTCTGCTTTGTCACTTTCCCCACGATATAAGTCGTGGGGAGAAATTTAAATTAATTAACTTAAATTCGTTGACAGAGCTTGGTTAACAATTCACGGTATAAGAGCGCAACTTCACTAGCGCTTTTGGAGGCGCTTGGCTCTATACCCACTCCCTTCTATATCATGACACTAGTATCAACCCATGCAATCTAGCGTGCTTTGAGACTAGTTTATTTTCCAATTACCTGGACTAGCCTGACTGGCAAATCAGCTCCAAACTAAAAAAAAATTAAATTTTGCATAAACTTAGCTATTTTGCCAGTTAATGAATAGTCAGGAGCCACATTCAATGTGTAAGATGACCATCTATGGTTCACCGACTAGCTAAAGCAAGAGGTTCTTGACCAGGCGAAGGTTCTAATACCCTCAAGCTTGGAAACAAGAAATGGTTTTCCTCTACGTATTGAGCACCAAACAGTCCCTTTTCTGCCCAGAAATAACGATCTGTTGTGTGTTCATTTCGCTTTACGAGTAGCAACGCAGGTGGCAAAATCCCTTCAGCTTGAATGAATCTTCTCGCTGCTGTCACAGGTTTTTCTTCGCCACTTTCGATGCTATATTGAGGCACGTGTTCCAAAATCCTCCGTCCTTCTTGACGACGGCGACTTTTCCTTTTGCGTCTCCTTGCCAACCTATTGTCCTCCTCTTTCAAGCTATAGATTGTAGTGTTAGCTACAAAATCCGTCGTCATTATATAAGTTCTAGTTCAAAATATCAATAGTTTTTAACCTTTTCATGCAAGAAAATTAACATCTTTGAAAATAGATAAAACAAAGTTACCTAAGAAAATAATTCCTTGGTACAAACCATCACTAAGAAGATTTTAGTTAAGCTTTATTGAATGGGTGAGGTAAAAATTAAGTATCCTCTCTTATCATCATGCCTTAAAATCTGTAATCTTGAGCAAGAGCTAAAAAATGTTAATGTCTGCCAGTTCCGATTTTATTGCTCTGTGTCGAGAGCAAATAGCGCTGCTAACCCAAGGGCTGGGAGCAACTTTAAGTATTGTGTACCTGACACAAGAATTGGTAGAGGCTCCTTCTAGTGAGGCCAAACTGATTCCTGTGGTAATTTACCCAGAAACAGCATTATTACCGCCAGGGGAAGAAACTGCTGAGGTGACAGTAGTACACAAGCAACTTCAAGTTGGAAATGTGTTTATATTACCCAACGATCGCAGAAGGTTATTGACAGCAGAATCGGAATCTCCAACCTCATCACAGCAGTCTGAGGCATCTCAACCCCATTTAAAAGAGGAATACCTCTTTAGTGGCAACCAAATTGTTTTACCTCTAGTTTATGAGGGTGTGATGATGGGGTTATTGGTGACGGGTAGGCAAGACCGGGCATGGAATGAACATGAGGAAAGTCAAATTCAACAGATAGCCCAAACATTAGCGATCGCTTGTATTTTAGATCAACGCCGGGCATGGTTTGAGGAGCAGTTGCGTGAGCAACAAATTCTCCAAGAAAAACAGCGAGATTTGCTAGATAACCTGTTGCATCAGTTTCGTAACCCATTAACGGCATTGCGGACTTTTGGGAAACTGCTATTGAAGCGGCTGCGCCCAGGAGATAGCAATCGGGATGTGGCCAATAGTATTGTGCGAGAAAGCGATCGCCTCCAAGAATTGCTACAACAATTCGATCAAGTAATTGACTTAACAGAGACAGATTTAGCACCACTACATTTACCCGAACATGAAGTGTTTGTGGAAGCAACTATCCAAAAAGACGCTAAACCGCCGCTACTATTGCCGGGAACGGGAGATAAAACAGTTGACTGCTCGTTAGCAGATATATTAGAACCATTATTAATATCAGCCAAAGCGATCGCCCAAGAGCGAAAGCTAAAACTAATAACTGAAATTAAACATAATTCACCCCTAGTACGTGCCAACATCAAAGCATTACGAGAGGTTTTAACTAATATCATCGATAATGCTTTGAAATATACTCCCACTGGTGGCAAAATTTTGATTCAGGCGGGGCAAGAAAAAGCTAATTTTCAAGGAATTGCGATCAGTGACAACGGGCCTGGCATTCCCCCCGAAGATTTAGAACATCTGGGAGAACGGCATTATCGGGGTGTACAAGCGCAAACAGAAATCCCTGGCACAGGTTTGGGGTTAGCGATCGCCAAACAATTAATAGAGCAAATGCAGGGTGAAATCGAGGTTTTCAGCCCTGCAATCAACTCTAAGCTAACTTCACCCAATGCGCCTGGGACTACTTTTATTATTTGGTTGCCGAAAGTTTAGGATTTGTCCTTTGTCCTTTGTCATTCGTTCTTTGTAAAAACCAATGACCAATGACTAATGACTAATGACCAATGACTATCTGAGTGAAACCAACAAGTTTTGATTGATGGTCATTTGTAAATCGGTATTTGGGTCAATTGCCACTAAGTCAACACTATTCTTACCGAAGAATAGACCCACCAATGCACCGATACCAGCGCCACCCAAGACTTCTTCTGTGGCGATCGCGCGATCGCCAGTTACAGCAGATACCGCAGTTGCCGCACCTGCACCCAATACAGTATTTTTGATAATTGAACCAATACTAGTACCCTTCTTGACGGTTTCAGTTTTGGTGATCACTTCAGAGCTGGCGTTAAGCTGGTACTCCTGTCCACTGGTCAAAACCAGTTTTTCGGCAACGAATTGAGAACCGCCTGTAGCAGGTTTAAGTTGACCAATTACTTGACTACCAGCCGGAATCACTACAGATCCGTCTTGTGTTACTACGTTTTGGGATACTGTCAACGTCAAAGGCGCAGTTTCATCCTTTGTAACCAGAATCTTTTCTGCCTTGTCATACTTCACAGGAATAGCAGTCCCTTGAGGAATTGTGACTGATACAGGCGTTGGGGTAGTAGACCCGACAGCCACAACATAAGGCGAGTTAATTGCTGAGGCTTGGTTAGAACTAACCAATGCTTGGTAGATAAAAGCTGCTACTTGGGCGCGAGTAGCGGTTGCAGTTGGATTGAGGAACTTCACATTAGGATAGTTCACAACTATTTGCTTTTCAGTTGCAGCTGCGATCGGGCTACGGGCATAGCTAGCGATGTTAGAGGCATCGTTGAAGTATTGCAGAGTGCTTTCAGTATTGCCAATGGGACTATATTCCAGACCGTTAGCGAGGGAAACTAAAACCTGTTGGCGGGGAATAGCTTGGTTCGGCTCAAAGCGATTACCGGGATATCCAGATAAGAAACCAATGGTATAAGCTTGCTGAATGGCACTTGATGCCCAATAATTGCTGGGCACGTCAGCAAAGTTGATTGGCGATCGTTGCTGTGATTTTTGGAAAGCTTTGTTGACCATAGCGGCAAATTGAGCGCGTGTCACCGCTTCTTCAGGACGGAAACTACCATCAGGAAATCCGGCAATTACGCCTCGCTGTGACAATTGTTGAATAAATTGTGCCGCCCAATAATTAGATGAAACATCAGAAAAAGTGGTTTGAGCTAAAGATGGTGAAGCTGTAATCAAAGGAGCTACAGTGCCTACTGTGACGCTCAAAGCCATGAGTGCAGCTGTTCCAGATTGCAAACGATTAAAAGTAAACATTAATTTTTAACTCCAGTACAATTATTTTTATTACTGTTAATTAATTAGACATTTACTAAAGTATTAGGTTCCCTTTAATTTCTGTTTTTTGTAAAAACCATTACTTTTGGCATACAGTCAAATTAGATAGTCAAACTAAGAAAAAGCCTGCCAACATATCTAGCAATAGGTAATAGTGTAATCAGCCTCTTACCAACTAGAGGATGTTTTAAAAGTTCTCTGATTGGTATCAAAAGCTTTAGATGCCTCTAAATCTCCCTTAAAAAGCAATACAGTTCAGTTAAGCCCAAAATCTTTAACTGAACTGTATTACCTTAAAAAACGGGGACTTTCACCTGGTTCCATGCTTAAAAAGCCTACCGTGTATACACAAGGTCAGGAAGCAGGCAGGGGGTTAAGTCTAAGTTAATTCACCAATTTGAAAATATTCGCTGTCACTCCCAGACTTTCTTCAAAAAGGGACTCACGACCCCAGCGTTGCACCTGCTGACTTAGTAATGCTTCGGCTTTTTGTTCTGAAAGTGAAGTTACCTGTTGAAACAGACCGGCAGATTGGGCACCACCATGTGTTTCCATCCGCATACAACCACCAGTTTCCGAGCAGATAACTGTACCACAGTCTGCCTGGGGATTTGTGGAACTGAGGCGCAAGGCAATCAAGTCACCAATAATATCGCCCACATCAGCAACGGGAACTCCTGCTAACTCGGCTTCTACTTGTCGCTGATCTTGAGAAATAAAATGGATGCGAGTGATATCATAATCACCACTTTCCTTTTGATAAGAAACTGGTTGCCATTCCAATCGACTTGCCAACCAACCCAAAAACAGCAAAGCTTGGGCGGGATTGCCTTTTTCGTAATCAATCGTCACGCGGTCAATTTCTCTGAGGGCAGCGCGACGCTTAGGCGAATCGTAGGCTTCAGCTGTCAGTTCTTGCCATGATGCGAGACGACGCCAGTTCAAATCCGCTAAAGGTACACCAGCTTCTACCAACTCTTCTAGGCGGAGTAAATCACTTTCTGGCTCGTTAAAGTTGCAAGAATCGACAATGACATTATTGCAGATTGCTGCTAGGCGTTTGAATAGACCGTTGTTAGGGTCTGGTGTCGCTTTCCACCAGAGAAACTTCGGCAAACCGCCAATCAACAATGCTGGAATCATACCACCGATACGTTCTAAGGCAGCAGCAGTTCCACTCAGAGTAATGTATTCGCAGCAGATAAGTGTGCTTGACGATTGCTTTTGGATGGGGCAATAGGCAGAAACTTGAGCCTTAACCCCTTCATCTTCGCCAGTAATAGGAAATAGGGCAATGATGCGGCAGGGGTTGCGGAGAGCGATTTCATCGGCAATTCTGGGGCTACCGCTATTTAACCCAGCAATAGCATGTTCTCCTCCAGTCCCACCTCGCTGACCTTTAGCGAATTCTTCTCGTAATATAGTCAGAGTTTCTTGTGTTGCTGTTCCGGTTTCTGGCAGTTTATGTTTCTTTTGCACTTCCCGTAATGCTGCTGCCATTTGCGGCCCTAAAAT
Source organism: Nostoc sp. UIC 10630 (assembly GCF_010747425.1). Taxonomy (NCBI): domain Bacteria; kingdom Bacillati; phylum Cyanobacteriota; class Cyanophyceae; order Nostocales; family Nostocaceae; genus Nostoc; species Nostoc sp. UIC 10630. The sequence goes on along the minus strand of NZ_JAAGOG010000067.1, from coordinate 18,892 downwards.
CCCATCAATTGGGCCGTTGTAAAATCCTAAAGCAGCCAACAAATACTGAGTTTCTTCTGGTTCGTAAACTACTAAAGTAAACGTTGTTGCCCTAGTAGCACTGGGAAGTCCACCATCCTCGCCAGTAATACCATAGCTTTGCCAAATTTGATTCAGTTCTGCATCTATTTCGTTAAGCGAAATATCTTTCGGTGCCTGGAGGGAAAAAATTGTAGAAGTTTGGAGAGCCATAGGAAGTTTTGGATTTGAGATTTTGGATTTTGTCATTTGTCATTTGTCATTCATCATTTGTTTTTACTAGTGACTAATGACTCATGACTAATGACTAATATTTAGAGTCTGCGCCAGCGACGGCCATCCTGGTTAATTAAGAGTTCTGCTTGTTCTGGCTCCCAAGTGCCGGCTTCGTACTGGGGAATAGTATTAGGATCGGCGGGTGCATCCCAAACGGAAAGGGCTGGTGTTACTACCTGCCAAGCTGCTTCTACTTCATCGGCGCGTGTGAACAATGTTTGATCGCCCATCATACAATCAAGGAATAAGCGATCGTAGGCATCGGATGTTGCTTGGATGCCAAAGGAACCATAACTAAAGTCCATATCAACGGAACGGGTGCGGAATTCTGCCCCCGGCATTTTGACATCAAAACGCAGGGAAATACCTTCATTTGGCTGAATCCGCATCGTCAAAATATTGGCGTTTGTCTGTTGGGCGGCAGATTGGAACATCCGAGATGGAACTTCGCGGAAGTGAATTGCAATCTCACTCACTTTTTTCGGCATCCGCTTTCCAGTCCGCAAGTAGAAAGGAACACCTTTCCAGCGCCAGTTATCCACCAAAAACTTCATTGCTACATAAGTGGGTGTGGTGGAGTTGGGGTCAACGCCTGGTTCTGTGCGATATCCTGGCACTGCTTGACCTTTCATCCAGCCAGCACTGTATTGCCCACGTACTGCTGACCGCGACAGATTGTGAACATCAGCTAAACGAGTAGCTTGGAGTACCTTCACTTTTTCTGTGCGGATGCTGTCGGCATCCATTGCGTTGGGTGCTTCCATCGCCGTTAAGCAGTAAAGTTGCATGAGGTGATTTTGCAACATATCCCGCAGTGCGCCGGCGCTTTCATAGTAACCAGCCCGGTCTTCTACGCCCACGGTTTCTGCTACGGTAATTTGCACGTGGTCAACGAATTGACGATTCCACAAGGGTTCAAAAATCGCATTGGCAAAGCGAAACACCAGCAAATTCTGGACTGTTTCTTTACCCAAATAGTGGTCAATACGGTAAACTTGGTGTTCTTTGCAATATTTCTGTACCACTTGGTTAAGACTTTGAGCAGAAGCCAAGTCCCGACCAAAGGGTTTCTCAATTACTAGACGATGTTTGTAGGGATCTTCTAGCATCCCGCCGCTTCCTAGCTGCTTAATTGCTTCGGGAAAGAATGAAGGGGCTACGGATAGGTAGAACATGCGATTACCTCGCGTGCCCCGTTTTTCGTCTAATTCACTCAGTAAGGTTTTTAGTTTCTGGTAGCTTTCAGGGTTGTCTATATCTCCAGGACTGTAGAACAGACCTTGAGAGAAGTCTTGCCAGAGTTCCCCTAAATCGACATCAGGATGTGCCTCTTCCATGCCCTTCTGCATTTGTTCGCGGAAGTATTCATGGCTCCATTCTCGACGTGCTACGCCAACAATAGTAGTTTCTGGCGGAATGCGCCGTTCTCGCCGCAATTTGTAAAGTGCTGGCACTAGTTTGCGCCAGGTGAGATCACCAGAAGCGCCAAAGATAACTATAATCTGGGGTTCAGGCATCCCTTGTTGTTGCAGACCAACGCGCAAGGGATTTTCTAGCAGACTAACCATAGGAATTTTGGATTTTGGATTAGAGGTTTTGAGATTGGGGACTGGGTATTAGGGACTGGGTATTGGGTATTGGGTATTGGGGGTTTAGTATTAAGAAAATTGTTTACCAGTCCCCAGTCCCCAGTCCCCAGTCCCTAGTCCCTAGTCCCTAGTCCCTACACTGGTGACAATACCTTGATCTTGTCTTCTAAAGAGTTCATCAAGGACTGGAAGGGCTGGATGAACTTGTCAATACCTTCAACTAACAGTTCATCCATTACGGTATCGAGATCGATGTTGATGTCGGGATCTTTGAGGTTTTCGATCAGCGTGTAAGCATTATTTACGTCTGTTTCTAAGCGATCGCTCACGTTACAATGATCGGCACAAGCTTTAATGGTCGCTGGTGGTACGGTGTTAACGGTATCATGGCCTACCAACTCTTCGATATACATCACGTCGTTGTAGTTGGGGTCTTTGGTGCTGGTACTAGCCCAAAGTAACCGTTGTACTGTGGCCCCTTTTGCTGCCAACTCTTGCCAACGCTCGCTTCTAATGATTTTCTTGTATTCTTGGTAAGCTAGCTTGGCGTTTGCGATCGCTACTTTTCCTTTCACAGCTTTTAGCTTTGCTTCCACGGCAATATCATCAACGCCTTTTTTCAACTTAGCATCTATTTTGGCATCAATGTTGCTATCGATCCGGCTGAGGAAGAAGCTAGCGACTGAAGCAATTCTACTGATGTCTTTACCTTCAGCCAGCCGTTTTTCTAAGCCCCGAATATATGCCCAAGCTGTGTTTACGTAGCTTTCTACAGAAAATAGCAACGTAATATTAACATTCATTCCCTCGGCTATTACTTGCTCTACTGCTGGCAAACCAGGTTCTGTACCGGGAATTTTAATCATCAGATTTTCCCGACCAATTTCTTGGAAATAGCGCCGAGCTTCGCTTATTGTTGCTTCCGTATCATGGGCGATGGTTGGCGGTACTTCGATACTCACATAACCATCTAGTCTATTCGAGGCTTCATAAACAGGGCGTAAAATATCACAAGCGTTACGGATATCTGCAAAAACTAGGGATTCGTAAATTTTGTCTATCGGTAAGCCAGCGCGAATTCCGGCTTCTATATCAGCATCATAAATGGCATTGCCTGCGATCGCTTTTTCAAAGATAGCTGGGTTGGAAGTAATCCCAGATATACCTTGATTTTCAACCAGGTCTTTGAGTTCACCTGATTGAATAATGTCACGGGTCAAATTATCCATCCAGATACTTTGACCGTATTGCTTAATTTCTAGTAGATGATTGGTAGACATAGCTAGTTTATTTCACTCCTGTATAGTGATGTTTCTAAGTGAAGTTGGTAAAACGCATTGATACTTACTTTTGAATTGTGGCGTTGCCAATCACTTATCGCATCGGCCAGCTGAGATAATCCTTAATTGATCTTCAAAAAGCGCTATTTTGCATCCCCAATCCTAAATCACCATGATTAACGTTTAATTAATGGCAGATGAGAGTACAGCACGGCGGAAATAAACACCCTTATAAAATGTCTGAAACCCTTACGTAACAGTAATTACGAATTACGAATTGTCTTCTAGTGTCCGTTTTGAATAAAAGACTCTACCTTTGCGACATCTTCTTTGCTGCCAATAATTAGAGGTGTGCGCTGATGCAGTTTTTTTGGCACTACATCCAAGATGTTTACCAATCCTGTCGTAGCACGGCCGCCTGCTTGCTCAATCAAAAAGGCGAGAGGAGCGGTTTCATAAAGCAAGCGCAATTTCCCTTCTGGGTTTTGAATTGTGCCTGGGTAGAGGAACACGCCGCCTTGAACCAAAATTCTGTGGATGTCGCTCACCATTGCGCCGCTATAACGAGCGCTGTAGCCTTCTGTGCGATGAACGTACCGGATATATTCTCGAATCGATTCTTCCCACTGCCAGAAGTTACCCTCATTCACGCTATAAACGGAACCGTGGTTAGGAATCCGAATATTCTCTTCTGTGAGAATAAATTCTCCTAAGCTGGGATCGAGAACAAAGGAATGAACGCCTTTACCTATAGTATAAACCAGCATCGTGCAGGGTCCATACAGGATGTATCCGGCAGCAAGTTGCTTCCGTCCGTTGGCGAGGAGGTCAGTTGCCTTACCATCGCTATCAGTTCCTTCTTGTTGGCGAATGGCGAAAATAGAACCCAAGCTGAGATTATTATCTGTGTTGGATGAGCCATCAATTGGGTCATACAACAGGGTATAGCGACCAATGGGGCAATTTTCGGGGATATAGTAGGGATTTTCCATTTCCTCAGAAGCGAGGCGACAGACTAAGCCGCTTTGCTTAAACACTGAGATAAATACATCATTGGCGTAGACATCCATCTTTTTGACGGATTCTCCTTGGACATTAACTTCCCCGGTAAAACCGAGAACGCCTTCCATTAAACCAGCGCGACTCATGCGGCGAGCAACCAGTTTACCTGCTAAAGCGATGCGATTCATCAGCGCACTTAAATCTTGTGCATCTGGCGAAAAACTCTGAAGTTGCTGGAGGACGTGACGGGATAAGGTTGTACAATCACGATCTAAAGCTCTATCTGTAATTTCATTGATAGATGATTCTAAGGATTCTGGCGTTTTAGCCATTTTTATGTTCTCCGCAGCCACTAGCTGTTAATTGGGTTTTAGTCGTGTGTGGCAACTTATGGTTGCTGCTTCTATCTTAGAAAGGTAATTTGAGAACTTAGATGCGACTTTAGATAAACTAAAGAAATGAGTTTTCAGTGACTCCTGTACTCAAAGCTTAGATACGTAGTAAGTAGTCTAAAATACGACCAAATTTTCTCAGTAGCTTTGTTGATGATTTGGGCTAGCGATGCCTAAGCTTATCATTCTAAAAAGTTCCGATTTTAATTGGAGTCGCAACTAAAGAGAGATTTTGATGCGCTGTTCAACTCTTTTTACCCACTAAACCAGAATCAAAGTGGATAAAGTTCTAACTCCTCAATCAAATTCGATCCTTTATTCATTACTTTGCCCCTAGTGACGCTTTCTGTAAGACTACTTCTTATTAGAGGAAATTCTAAAATAGAGGTTTAGTTTTCGCTATTAGCAGCGCATGGGTGTAACGCAACTAGGATTTCGTGGAGCGGAATTAATTATGACTGCTTTAACTTTACAATTACCTCCTAATCTCAAATTTACGGATGAGGAATTTGAACAGATTGTTGCTGTGAATAAAGAGTTGCGTTTGGAATTAACTGCTGAAGGAGAATTGGTAATCATGTCACCCACTGGAGGAGAAACAGGAAACCGTAATTTTGATTTGTTAGGTCAACTATGGTTTTGGAACAGTCAAAATAATTTAGGAAAGGCTTTTGATTCTTCTACTGGTTTTAAACTTTCCAATGGCGCAACTCGTTCTCCTGATGCTTCTTGGATAAAGATGGAACGCTGGGATGCTCTCACACCACAACAAAGAAAAAAATATCTCCCCTTGTGCCCAGACTTTGCAATAGAATTGGTTTCTGAAACTGATGATGTCGAGGACACTCAAGCCAAGATGGAGGAATACTTAGCAAATGGTTTACAACTTGGTTGGTTAATTAATCCCAAAGATAAACAAGTAATCATTTATCGCCCTCATCAAGCACCAGAAGCTTTACAATGTCCTACAAGTTTATCTGGCGAAGATGTTCTCCCTGGTTTTATTTTAAATTTACAGCCAATTTTTGTGTAGATGAATCGTTATTTTGATTGTTAATGCAAGTCCTAGAAATAAAATCCCCTCTCCCACACTTACCTGATAGGAGAGAGCTGTAGGTTGAGAGGGGATAACTAAGAGTAATTACTAGTTCTCTGAAGTTTCCTGAGAGAACTTTTTATGGATGGTTTTGGTGGATTCTCCATCAGCCGCTACTGTTATGAGATAGTCCATTAAACCATCTGAAAAGGGAAGACGCAGGTGGAAAGTACCATCGGGTTTGATTTTGATGGGATGTCCAGCAATGTTTACGCTTGTATTTGGTTGGGTTGCTCCGTGAATAATTAACTCAGCATCTGCTACAAACCAAAAATCTTCGTGGGAACGACTGAAAACGCGAACATTAGGTGAACGGGCGATGAGTAACCAACAATCGCCATCAGCTATATAACCAATTTCAACCATATAATCGCGATCGCTCACGGGAATGGCCACAAAGCGATCGCGGGCTACTTCTTCACATTCATACTGCTGTACAAGCTGGGGACTTTGATAACTCAAGTCAATCCCAGTTACATCGTAAAGCCGCACTACCAATTGAGAACCGCCCTGTTGTTGCAGCGCTTTGTTCTGAGTCTGGGAAATGTGCCAAGAGACATAAGCCCATTTAGGAGTGCGGGGTGTGAGCAGTATGTTGCTTTCTTCTTCATTGTTCTTTTCTTCTACGTTTACCAAGTTAATAGCTGTTTCGCTTGGTAACGCTCCATTTTCAACGGTGGAATCTGTAGGAACAGGACTGAAAACACGAGCGATCGCAGAACGGGCAATAAATAACCAGCGATGGCCATCAGCGACATAGCCAATTTCAGCTATGTAATCGCGATCGCTGATGGGAATTTCCACAAAGCGATCTTTTGCAGTCTCTTCACATTCATATTGCTGGACAAACTGAGGATGTTGATAACTCAAGTCAATCCCAGTTGCATCATATAACCGCACTACCAATTTAGAGCCGCCCTGTTCACGTAGTGCTGCTTTCTTGGTTTCGGATATCTCCCAAGAGACATCAGCCCATTGGTAAGTGCGAGGTGTGAGGACAAGACTGCTCTCTTCTTCAACATCTACCAAGTGAATATCTGTTTCATCCGCAATCGCCACATCATCAACGATGGGATCTGGATATACAGAACTGGAGAAATGAACAACTGCTGAACGGGCAATGAATAACCAGCGTTCGCCATCAGCGAGATAACCAATTTCAGCTATATAATCGCGATCGCTGGCGGGAACATCCGCCAGTCCGTCGTTTACTGTCTCTTCAGATTCATACTGCTTGACAAGCTGAGGAATTTGATAGCTCAAGTCAATCCCAGTCACATCATAGAGCCGCACTATAAATTGAGAGCCGCCCTGTTGACGTAGTGCTGCTTTCTTGGTTTCGGAAACTTTCCAAGAGACATGAGCCGATGTAGAAGTATGTGGTGTAAGCACAATACTGCTCTCTTCTTCAACATCTCCGAAGTGAATATCTGTTTGATCCGCAATCGCCACATCATCAATGATCGGATCTGGATGCACAGGACTGAAGAAACGAACAACTGCTGAACGAGCAATGAATAACCAACGTTCACCATCAGCAAGATAACCAATTTCAGCTATATAATCGCGATCGCTGGCGGGAATCTCTACTAAGCGATCGTGTGCTGTCTCCTCAGATTCATACTGCTGGACAAGCTGGGGACTTTGATAACTCAAGTCAATGCCAGTTGTATCATAGAGCCGCACTACCAATTGCGAACCGCCTTGTTGACGCAGTGCTGCTTTCTTGGTTTCAGAAATTTCCCAAGAGACATTAGCTGATGTAGAAGTATGCGGTGTGAGCAAAATACTGCTCTCATCTTCTGCATCTCCCAAGTGGATATCTGTTTCGGCTGCGATTGGCACATTGTCAATCGTAGTATCAGTTTCTCCTGGGGTATCCGATCCCAGATTAATCGCCCAGGCTCCAATCCCTGCGCCTGCTGCTAAAGCCGCAACGTCTGCAAAATCTATGGAGTCATTCTCAGCAGCACCCTCGCTAACAGTTGTCTCTGTTTGAGTTTCGTCTACCACCTCGATCGGAGGTTCGGCTGCATCTGCTACCACATTGAATACATCTACATCTGGCAATTCTGGCAAATTGAGCAGTGGAGATGGTGGTAACGGTGAAGGTTCCACTTCGTCAGAGTCTGGTAAGGGGAATTCATCTGTATCTTCAGTTGAGGTGATACTCTGTAGCCAGTTCAATTCTGCTTGAAGTTCCTCATCTATCTCATCTTCAGAAATTTCTGTGTCCCAATATTCCAAACCAGATGTTACTTCTGGCACATCTGGTAATTCTGGCAGTGGGGCTGTTACCTCAGATGAAGGCAGTTCTACATCAGAAGATATTTCTTCGGGAAGATTGCCCAAGTGAGGATATGGAGTATTTACTACAGCTGCTGGGGCTTCTATATCCCATGCAACCTCATCAGAATCGGGTGTATTTGTCTCAGTATAATTATTTAGCTCGACCGTCTCATCAATGGCGTTTGTTTCTGTTTCTTTGTTGTTAAAGGCAGACCAGGTAGCTGCTCCAATGCCTGTTGCTAAAGCCGCACCACCAGTTAAAGCTGCGGCTCCCGCTCCATTAGTTAGAGTAGAAGTTGTGCCTTCATAGAGGTTAGAATTTCCATTACTTGCCTCGTGAGTACCATTCTCAGCCAATTCAGATTGTGTTTGAGCATAGATATTGAAAGGAGTGCGATCGGGGGTTTCTTGCTCTTGGAATTGTGAAACTGGCTGTTCTTCAAGCATCGCTCCGTTAATGGAGGCAGCTGTGCTGGCATTAAGTACTGCTGTTTCTCCATCTTCTGGATCGGGTGGATGAGGATTTGATTCGGGTAAGTTGTCTGTTTTATCATCGGATGATGGGTTTTTTCCGAGAGTCCACCAGGCCAACGCTGCAATTACACTAACAAAAAACAAAGGTAGCAGTACCCAAAACGGTACTTCTTTGTTGACAATTGGGCTTTTTTGTGCAGTAGTGGCAGGAGCGACAAAAGGCTGTTCGGCAAATGCAGAAGCAGTAGCATTAGGGGAAGCTGTCGCAGCAGGTGTCGTTTGGACAGTGGGAGAAGGCGTGACAATAGGTTGTGATACGTTGGTTGCGATCGCAGTTGCTTCAGCTGTTCTTGCTTGTTCTATAGCCTGCTGTCCTGCGGGTGCAAGGGTAAAGCCAAGAAAATCTACTACGCTTAAGCTGGGATTTTTTTTGTAAACGTAAACTAAAGGTTGCGAGAAGGGATATTTTGCATCATCTGGTAAGGCTTGATGTAATTGCAGAACTCTCACATTTTGCAGCTTCGACACCTGATTAGCTAACACATAGCTGATGCCATCTTTACCCAGTTGTTTGATGATTTCTGCGGTATTATCCTCACTTAGTTGGGTAGCACTAGACCCTGTAGCAAATTCAGCAGTCTTGAAGGCTGGATAAGTGCGAAAAGTATTGCGAGTCTCACTTGTGTTCGGGTGGTCGATTAACCGAATTTTCCCTGGAGGCGCTCCTAATTGTGACCAATTTGTAATTTGTCCCCGGAAAATCCGAGCAAATTGCCTACTAGTCAAGCTTCCTTTGAAAGGATTATCTGCGCTGACCACGATCGCAATCTTCTCACGGCGCAAGCGGACTTGCTCTAGTCCTTGAGCTTTTTCTGCTGGTGTCAACCCCCGTCCCATTGCTACGATGTCGATTTTGCCATCTAGCAAATCTTTCAGTGCTGTATCAGTGCCATTAGCGGCAACTTCAACCTTAGTACCCGAAAACTGTTTTTCAAAATTCTCTTTTAGACTTTGGTTGATTGCACCCAAACTATTTGAACCATCAATCCGAATTGTCGTTCCATTCTGCACTGTTTGCGGCAGTGTAAAAGAAGGAGACTCAGGTTTAGATTGCGCCAGTATAGGTTCTGATACCAGCAAACCTGCTGCCATAGGAGTTGTAGCTAAAGCAACCCATAGTATCAGCCTGATTATCGAAGTATCTTTTTTTTCTTGTTGCCACATAAGCCCCTTAATTAAAGTAAAAAATAGAAAGCCTACCAGTCTTAACCCACAATCTTGTTAAAGTTTATGGAGGAGACGCGCTAATTATACATCTGAGTTCTCTTTACTTCTAAGTTCCTTCAGCGCACTTATATTGATTTATACTTGGAATGAGATTATATAGCATGATAATTTATACTCTCATTGCCAGAGTCTGTTTACTATAAAATGTTCTAATTTATATTGCAACTTATACCAAGTTGGTAGCTTATGGCCACAATTATGAATTATTGAATTACTAAAACTGGTAAAGTGTAGCAAATTCAATATTATTTAACAATATTATTTTCAGTCATACTGAGTACTGAGTATCTTAATTGAGTACTTATTGTTCAGCACTCAGAGGAATCTACTATATTTTTGAGATAACAATGACAATCTGGCTTATCAATCAGCGACTCCACCAAAGCATTTAGGGCAGTAGCAGCTAAAGCGCCACCTCCCAAAGTTCCTGCAACTGTAATAAAAGGTATCCCTTGTTGCATCAGTTGTCGCTTGGCTGCCGGAGCATGACTAAAACCAATGGGCATTCCAATTACTAATGCTGGCTGAATTTTTTGATTGCTAATCGCGTCACAAACTTCTACAAGGACTGAAGGAGCATAACCAACCACCAGCACGCAACCTGGATTTACTTGCAGCAATTTTGATCGCCATTCTCGATGTTGCCAAAAAGCTGCTTCTGCTTCTGTGGCGGTGGTAATGTGGGGATTATCAATTAAGGTTTCAGTGCAGCATCCCAAGTGAAGTAATCGGGTTTGATCTAAAGCAGCCGCAACCGTTTGGGTATCAACAACGATTTGACAGCTTGAAGATAAGGCTTCTCGGCTAGCTGCGATCGCATCTCGGCTTAATTTCACAAAGGATACTAAACTCACATCGCCACAAGCCAAAACCAACTGAGAAATTAAGTGTTGTTCAATTTCCGAACGGTGAGATAAATCTGGTAATAAGCGTTGTAGCGATTCGGAAAAAGCTTCTGAATGGGTATGAATTTCGGCATCCAAGCCACTCCAGAGATTTTCCAATCCCCCCAATCCGGCTTGGGTTTCGACATCAAGTAACTTGAGTTGTGCCAAAACTTCCGCCTGGATAATTTGACAATGGCGATCGCGCCCCAATAATCCTTCTAATGCTGATGCAGTTTGCCGCAATTGAGAAATTTGTTGCATCACCGCGCGATATTGCTGCTGAAGTTGTCCCATGAGGTTAACAGTTGTGTCAGCTTCTGGTTCCACCTCCAAAATATTGCGGATATGGTTGAGCTGAAACCCTTGCTGCTTCAGTGCTACAATCCGTTGTAGCCTAAGAACATCTGTTTTGGTATAGAGACGGTAATTGCTACGCGATCGCACTGGTTGCGGTAAAAGTCCCAATTGATGATAATGTCGCACCATCCGCGGAGTTAAACCGCCGCCAACCGCATCAGTGAGTTCTTTAATAGTTAAGCAACCAGCATTCATGATTTACTCCAACAACGGCAAAATTCTTTGTAACTCTTCACAAGCCGCCTGAAGAGATGGCGGTGCATTTTCATCTAAACTCCCTTGAGAACACTGGTTTGCTAATTGTTCAACACCGGGTTTACAAATTGCCTCATTTTTAGGGAATTTTGGATATTTGGATTTTTCTGCTTCTTCTTCTTCTACAACTTCTCCTGTTCGTAAATAATGTATCCAAGTTTCGATATTTCTTTTTGGCACAAAGATTGCTATTTTCTCATCAGGCTTCCGAAGTTCCTGTGAATTTTCTATCAGTGCATTATCTAATTCTTTCAGTGTTGCCCTTACTGTTTCAGTATCTGCATCAATCAATACTACTAGCATTCCTGAACGATAGTTTTTTCGCCGATATTCTTTAACCTCTGCTGCATAATGCTTTCTAACAAACTGCTCTCCTGCACCTTTACCTGTTGGGGAAGTCCTAATTGTGACGTTTTTTGGATTTATATTAAAGCCTCGTTTTTTCAAAAAATGGTATGCAAAAACTTGCTGTTGTAGATCCTCACACAAAATTACTATCTGTACTCTATTCTGGGTCATACAGCCAGCCTCGTGCAATCAGTTCTGAAATTGGTAATCCTGAATTTTTAGTTTCTTGATTACTGATTGGTTTTACTCGTACAGGTGCATTACTTTGACGCTCAAACCAATAACCTATAGGTGAAGCTAAAAGATAATTAATTAAGACAGGATGATGGGAGATTAGCAAAGCTTGTATTTTTCCGTCAATACAGAAATCATAAAGTTGAATTAGCCAAGGTTGAATTTCCGGCAGAGCTAAAAAACTTTCTGGCTCATCAATGCAAAGTGTATAATCTTCAGATTCAGTGCAATAGAGAATGGTGTACAGGGCAATTACCACTTTTTGACCATCGGATAATTCACTAAAACGATAATCAATAATTTTTTTCCTATCTTCATCTGTCGAAAATCGTAATTTTAGAATTCGATACTTTTCACCAAATTTTTCAAATTTAAAACTTATAAAACCATCTAATATATTTTTTAAAACGTCTATCAGATCAGCAATTTTACCCTGATCTTGCGAAATGTAGCGATACCAAGAAACAAAGTTCTCCATTCTATAAGTCAATTGTATTTCTTCATGTTCACTACCATCAACCATCAAACTAGGAATGATTTGGACAATAATAAATCGCTCAATGCGATTTCGGAACCAATTAAGCTTTGAATTTCCTGCAAAAAAAGATAGGATAGAAAATTGCGATTCATTAATAGGTGATCTGATTATTTTTTCATCTTCTTGGGATAGTTGAAATTGATTTTTCTCTACTTTCAATAAAAGTTGATTATTAAACCATAATCGTTCATATTCAATATGGCTTTTTTCTTGATTATGTTTAATAGCAAATTCATATTTATAACGACCATTATTGCCAGTAATTTCTAGTTCAAAACGCTGAATTTGTAAAGTCTGCCAGCGAGTACAGTCATCAGATTTAAAAATCTCTTCTACTTTTTCGCCACCACTTATAAAAATTTGAATTTTCCGTAAAACTTCAAATACAGTTGATTTACCTGCTCCGTTACCACCAAGAAACAGGTTAATCGATTCAAAATTCATCTCAAAATTTACCAAGCCGCGAAAGTTATCAATATAAATTCGCTTTAGCATATATTTTTTCCTATTAGTGCAATTTTAAAGGTAACAGTTAAATCGTCCCATTTGCCTACATTCCGCTTTTGAAAACATTCCCAGAACACAGATAAAAATTTAACTCTGCGTACCTTTGCGCTTCCCAGCCTGCGGCAAGCCGCAAAAGCGTCTACAGCGCCCCTCTGCGTTTCAAAATCATTATAAACCTTGACATTAACATTAATGTCAAGGTTTAGCCTGAGAGAGTCCCTATTAATTCACCTCTCATGCTCTACCCCCAACGTTTTACCCAATTCACCAGAGAACACACAGATACCGTAGCAGCCCTTTTATGTGGCTTGCTACTATTCTTTGGATGGTTCGCCCTGCATCTCGGTTGGTTGGGATTGGCATTTCTGCTGCTACCTGCTGCTTACGTAATTGGTGGTTATGAAAGTGCGCGGGAAGGATTAACTACCCTTTTCAAAGAAAAGGAACTTGATGTAGATTTGCTGATGATTGTGGCGGCGATTGGTGCTGCTAGTCTCGGCTTCTGGCGAAGAGAATATCATCTAATTATTGATGGGGCAATTTTGATACTCATCTTCGCCATCAGTGGCGCACTAGAAGGCTATGCAATGGCGCGAACTGAGCGCAGTATCCGCAGTTTGATGAGCCTGACACCAGATACAGCAAGAGTTTTACTTCAGGGAAGAGAAGAAGAAATTCCTATTAGTCAGTTAAAAGTGGGTGATGAGATTGTCGTCAAACCTGGAGAGCTAATTCCTACTGATGGGATAATTTTATCTGGTTACAGTACTCTCAATCAAGCTGCAATTACAGGCGAGTCTTTACCTGTAGAAAAAACGGTGGGTGCAGAAGTATTTGCCGGCACACTTAACGGCTATGGTGCATTGCAGATTAAGGTACACAAACCAGCCCAAAGCAGCTTGATTCAGCGTGTGATTCGCTTGGTAGAACAGGCGCAGACAGAAGCACCACCTTCGCAAGAGTTTATCGATCGCTTCGAGAAGGGATATGCCAAAGTTATTGTAGTAGCCGGAGTATTACTGGCAACTTTACCGCCGTTTCTTTGGGGTTGGGACTGGGAAACAACAATTTATCGGGCGCTTACCTTCTTAGTGGTGGCTTCTCCCTGTGCGCTGATGGCTGCAATTATGCCCACGCTGCTTTCAGGAATCGCCAATGGTGCAAGACAAGGGATTTTGTTTAAGAATGGGGCGCAGTTAGAGAAAATTGGCAAAGTCCGTGCGATCGCATTTGATAAAACTGGTACTCTGACAACAGGACAGGTGCAGGTATTCCAAGTAATTGCAGCTAGTGAATACAGTCAAGAAAATGTATTAAAAGCCGCAGCTAGCGTGGAATCCTATTCAGAACATCCCATCGGTAAAGCAATTGTGCAAGCGGCTGGTGAAACAGTTCGAGTCTTCTCTGCGAGACGCTCCGCGAAGGCGGTTCCCGTCGAGTCGAAACCGTTGAACCCGAAGGGTGATTTGGATTTGGTTGGTGCAATCCAAGTGCAAGCTATACCTGGACAGGGAATTGTGGGAATTGCTCAAGAACAACAAATAATTGTAGGCAATGCTGTTTTTGTACAGCAGTATGTGACAAATTTACCTGAAGAATTGCAAGAAATGGCTCAATCTTTAGAGCAAGAAGGTAAAACTGTCGTTTGGGTAGCACAAGTAGGCAGGGGAGCAGGGGAGCAGGGGAGCAGGGGGGCAGAGGTGATGGGTGTAATTGCGATCGCAGATGAAGTAAGATCGCAAGCAGCAGCAACCATTTCTCGCTTGAAGCAACTGGGAATTGAGCAAATTGTCATGCTAACTGGAGATAATGAAAAAACTGCTCAAAGTGTCGCCAAAGCAGTAGCAATTGATCGGGTATATGCTCAACTTCTACCAGAAGATAAGCTTGATGTTATCCGCCTTTTACAGCAACAATATCAAACAGTGGCAATGGTGGGCGATGGAATTAATGATGCACCAGCTTTAGCCCAAGCATCTGTAGGTATAGCGATGGGAATATCTGGTAGTGATGTGGCATTGGAAACCGCAGATATAGTACTGATGGCAGACAAGTTAGAAAAAATTGCGGTGGCGATACATTTGGGGAGGCGATCGCAATCCATAGTCAAACAGAATATATTCGTAGCATTGGGTTTTATTGTGTTGCTCTTGATGGGCAACTTTTTAGGAAGTATTAACCTACCCATCGGCGTGATTGGGCATGAAGGCTCTACAGTATTAGTTACCCTGAGTGGTCTAAGATTGCTGAAATAAAGCACTCTTCTCTAACTGTCTAATCCGCTCCATTTGCAGAATGTTCCACTCATCTTCAGAAAAGGGTGTGCTAAACCAGGCATCTAATATTTCTTTTGCGATCGCTTCTGTAGTGGCACGTAAACTGAATACTAGGACATTCGCATGATTCCAAATACGTGCCCCACGTGCAGTTTCAGCGTCATGGCATAATGCCGCACGTATCCCTAAAACTTTGTTGGCGGCAATAGATGCACCAGTACCAGTCCAACAAAAGACAATCCCCTCATCTGCTTTTTGGGTTGCTACTGCCAAAGCAACTTTACTACAACTGAGGGGCCAATCAACTTCTAAATCATTCTCAGCTAAGGAACCGAAGGGTATAACTTCATGCCCACGCTGCTTAAGTTCTTCAAGTACCCTATCAGTAAGGTTGGTGCGTTCATCACTGCCAATAGCGATTTTCATGCATTCCCCCTTAAAATTAGTCTTCCCCATCTCTTCATACTACGATGTTTATAGGAGACAGGGAACAGGAAAAAATTAATTACAAATTAGGAATTACAAATTAATTCTCGCCTTTTGCTGAATATACAGCACTTTTACCATCCAATGAAACTGCATCTGTTTGCAGTTCTTGATGCCGATTTGGTTTGATAAAGCGCTCTGTTGTTGTCTTAATCACGATATACAAAATCGGTACTACAAACAAACTCAAGAAAGTCGCAATTAACATTCCACCAAAAACTGCTGTTCCCAAAGATTGGCGACTACCTGCACCAGCACCTGTGGAATTAGCCAATGGGAAAATTCCTAAAAGAGTAGCAAAGGCAGTCATCAAAATTGGGCGTAACCGTTCTTGTGAAGCTTCAATTACTGCTTTAGTAATCGAAAGTCCTTGCTCTCGCAATTGGTTAGCAAACTCCACAATCAAAATAGCGTTCTTACTAGCCAAACCAATCAACATTACTAGACCAATTTGACAGTAAACATCATTAGAAAAACCCCGTAACGATTGAGCTACAAGCGCTCCAAAAATAGCTAAGGGAACTGATAACAGAATGATAAAGGGGTCAACGTAGTTCTCATATTGAGCAGCTAGCACCAAAAATACAAATACCAATCCTAATCCAAAGATTATGGGTGCTAAACCACCAGAATCTATTTCTTCTAATGCAGTCCCTGACCATTCATAGCCATAACCTGCTGGTAAAACTTCTTTAGCAACTTGTTCCATTGCTTTAATTGCGTCTCCAGAACTAGAGCCAGGGGCGGCGGCACCATTAATTTCAATTGAGCGGAACAGATTGTAGTGATTGATAGTTTGCGCTCCCACCGTCGAAGTAACTGTGACTAAGTTACTTAAAGGAATCATTTGATTCTTTTGAGAACGAACGTATAGTTTACCAATATCTTTTGGATTGGAACGAAACTGCTGATCTGCCTGGAGATACACGCGATAATTGCGCTGCTGGAGATTAAAATCATTTACATATTGCGATCCCAAAGCAGTTTGTAAAGTACTGAAGACATCATCTATAGAAACTTGCAATGATTTGGCTTTATTGCGGTCTACTTCCACAAGCAATTGTGGTGTATCTGCGGCAAAGGTACTAAATACAGCTTGTAATCCAGGTGTTTGATTAGCTTTACCTAGCAACTTACCCATCGATTGCACCAAATTTTCTAAGCCACCGTTACCTCTGCGGTCTTGCAGTTGAAAGACAAAGCCGCCAAAGTTGCCTAAACCCTGAATTGCTGGGGGGTTCACAGGAAAAACTCTGGCTTCTGGGATTGCCATCAACTTCCCTTGCAAGCTACCAATAATCGCCTGTACTGATTGATCGGGTTTTGAGCGCTCATCCCATGATTTTAAAGTGGTAAATATGATGCCGCTATTGGCGGTGCTACCACTAAAACCAAATCCTCCGATCGCAAAAGTCCCCACTACTTCAGGAATTTTCAGAATTTCTTTTTCTACCTGTGCAATCACATCGCTGGTATATTGCAACGAAACCCCTTGCGGCCCTTGGATAATTGTGATGAAGTAACCTTCATCTTCATCGGGTAGAAAAGCTGTTGGTACTGTCATGTACAGCCAAGCAGTCATTCCCAAGGAGACGATAAACAACCCAATGACGATACCTTTAATGCGTGCGAGAAAGGTAAGCGATCGCTTATAACTATGCTGTACCCAGTCGAGAAAGCGATTTATCTGGCCAAAAATCCAACCCAGCCAGCCTGAAGGTCTTTGTCCTTGACGCAGCAACACTCCACACAAAGAAGGTATCAGAGTCAAAGCCAAAAAAGTCGAAATCGCAATGGAAAAGGCGATCGTCAGCGCAAATTGCCGATAAAGTGCGCCTGTGGTTCCCGGAAAGAACGCCACTGGTATAAATACTGCCATCAATACCAGTGAAGTTGCAATCACTGCTCCAAAAAGTTCCGCCATTGATTCACTAGCGGCTCGGCGAGGATTTATACCTTTATCCTGAATAAAACGGCTGATTTGCTCTACTACAATGATCGCATCATCTACCACCATCCCTGATGCTAAAGTCAGACCAAACAAAGTCAAACTATTAATTGAAAAGTTAAAAACTTTGACGAAGCCAAATATCCCAATGAAGGAAAGCGGAATAGTAATTGCGGGAATTAAGGTAGTTCGCCAGTCCTGCAAAAACACAAAAATTACAATTACAACCAGCACCACCGATTCAATCAGGCTCTTCAGCACTTCTGCCATCGACTCTTCGACAAACGATGTCGTGTCAAAAGCTACTTGATATTTCATTCCTGGGGGAAAACTTGGAGCTAATCGCGCAATTTCGGCTTTGACTCCCTTGGCTACATCCAAGGCATTACTACCAGGAACCTGATAAATCCCTAAACCGACAGCATCTTTACCACGAAATCGTAGAAATGAACTGTAGTTTTCTGCACCCAGTTCTGCTCTACCGACATCTTTGAGCTTGACTAATGTGCCATCATCTCCAGTTTTGAGGACAATTTCTTCAAATTCTGATGGTTCTGCTAATCGGCTAGCAGCACGCACATCAAGTTGATACCTTTGTCCTTCAGGAGCAGGTTCTTGTCCAATTCTCCCTGCACCAACTTGCAAGTTTTGTTCAGATAAAGCATTCGCTACATCCTGAGTTGTTAGCCCCCGATTGGCAAGGCGAGTTGGATCTAACCACAAGCGCATTGCATAGCGACGTTCACCAAAAATTTGAGCGTTGCTCACACCTTTGACTCTTTTTAAGGCATCTGCTAAGTAAAGGTCGGCATAGTTACTTAAGAATGTATTGTCATACTCTTTATTTTCAGCGAATAAACCAATCGCTAAGAGGATGTTACTAGATTCTTTCGATACTCGCACTCCCGTGCGTTGCACAGAGTCTGGTAGTTGTGGTTGGGCAACAGAAACACGATTTTGCACATCCACAGCTGCAATATCTTTATCACGCGATGAATCGAAGGTGGCTGTAATGGTACTAGTACCATCGTTACTGCTGCTGGAAGTGAGATATCTTAGTCCCTCAACCCCATTGATTTGCCTTTCTAAGATATTTGTCACTCCGCTTTCTACGACTTCTGCACTAGCTCCGCTATAGTTGGAAGTTACAGTGATTTGGGTGGGACTAATTTCTGGGAATCTTGCGATCGGTAGTGAGGGAATACTGATTAATCCTGTTAAAAGGATGATGATCGCACAGACCGATGCAAAAATTGGCCGCTTAATAAAGAAGTCAACAAACATAGTTTAAAAAATTGGGCTTTGGGTATTTGGCATTCGGTATTGGGGAATGGGGAATGGGGAATGGGGAAT
>NZ_JAAGOG010000066.1:0-36549 GCF_010747425.1 Nostoc sp. UIC 10630 | reverse complement strand
AAACCTTCCATTGACATTTACCCAAAAGATTTGCCTGCTCTACCTCCTGCCATTTTTTAATTCCGTCGAACTCACGTTTATTTATACCTTATATTTTAAAATGCTCCAAATAATATAATTTTGAAGCGATCGCCTCAAAATGGCGAATAGCGCAGTGAGAAGTACAAGCCATTTTCTTGGAGCGATCGCTTTTCACCATCCACTGAGATTAGAGGAATGCCCCAATCTAGGCGAGCCGATAAGTCATCACCCTGTTTCCACAACAGCCCCAACCCAGTACTAACAAGGTTACTGGGCGATGGATTTTCGCCGTTGACGTTCCAGCCTTTACCCACATCAATGAAGGGTGTCAGTTGCAGTACCCCGCCAATGTTATTCGCGCGGGCAATGGGAACTCGAAATTCTGCCGAAAACAACAGACCATTATCTGTAAGTAATGCGTCTTGACGATAGCCCCGGACACTTAGCTGTCCCCCAAGACCAAATTGCTCTAAAGGCACTAAGGAATCTGCCGCTAATTGGAAATCGCCCCTAACTAAAAATAATGTGTCTGGTGCTAATTGTCGTACCCACTGTGTCTGTCCCCGCCACGCGAAAAAGCGGCTATCTGGTTGATTCTCACTGACATTGGCATCGAACCAATCTACCCCAAAACTCAATTGCGATCGCGCCGCAAACACATACTGGTTACTTCGCTGGGTATATTCTTGAAAAAAGCGCAAAGCCGAAATATTCGTTTTTCCGTTCTCATCTGCACCTGGGGAGAGGCGAAACGGCCCAATATTATCAATACCCAACTCAGTTTGGCTTGATTGACGCGAGAATGACACCCCGACTGCCAACTCTTGGGTTGGTTTTTGTACCAGTGGTTGGCGATATCCTAATTCATAAGATTGGGAATCTGACTGGATATCAAGGACACTGAATGGTTTTTCAATAACGTGGTTCCATCCCTGGCTAAAGCCAAAGGAGATAGTGCCATTGTGGGCATTAATCGGTAGTGTGTAATTGGCATTAATGCTATTACTGCCATCAGTATTGGCGTATCCCACACTCAGAGTATCGCCCAAACCTAATAAATTGGCTTCTTGCAGATCCACTCCCCGACGAAAACTACCCACACTAGGCGATCGCCCATTATCTAGGCTGGCTGTCAGTTTAAAAGTGTCTGCTTCTTCAACCTCAACTTGCAATACATTGCTTCCCGGATGCACGCCTGTTTGTAATTCGGCTGAGAGGTTTTGGATGCGTGGATCGAGGCGGAGTAGTTGGAGTTTTTCTAGGAGGCGTGGTACGTTTAGGGGTTTGCCAGCACCTAGTTGAATGCGATCACGAATGTATTTACTACCTAATCGTCTGTTACCAATGATTTTGATTTCTTGCAGACTGCCTTCGATTACCTGAATCTTTACTGTTCCGGCTTCTAGTGTCTGCGGTGTAATCAATGCTCCTGTGGTTACATAACCGTTATTAATATAAAGCTTGGCGATCGCATCTTTGATTTGCAATAATTCTGCAAATGTCACTTCTTTGCCGACAAAGGGATTGGTAATCGCGGCAAATTGCTCTGGTTTGAAAACTGTACTACCTACAACTTCAATCCGATCTACCCGAAATTTCGCATTCGAGTTATCCTGACTTGGAATTGACTCATCTGGTATTTTGGGCAAAGGAACCAATTGATTGTTATCTGTTGGCTTTGGCAATACATCAGTGGGTAAGGGAGTGACTGGAACTTCTTCTAACCGACCGGGTGGTAAGGTTTCAGGATTCGGAGTTTGGGCAATGACCTGCTGATAATTAGATAATACTGCTGCTAAAACAAAGCCGAATGCCAGAGGTCGTAGTCCAGAGATAATACTTACAGGCTTGTTTAATATTTGTTGTGTAGAAAATACTGAACTAATAATAGAGTTCTCTGTAACGACTTGTTTCACTGACACCCTTCTCCTTAAATTTACTAAATAAGAATTCAGGAGTCAGGAGTGGAGCCGAATATCTTCTTTGGTCAGAATTCAGTTGTTTATTCTGACCAAAGAAGCAGTAGCAAGTCCGCCATCCTCTGAATAGAGAGGTTTAAGACCCGTGCTAAATAGAAGATTTAGTGGTCTCGATTTGACCGGAGTAACGGAAACGTCTCCAGCTTCGCTCCTGAATCTAACTTCTGAATTTTTCTTCAATGATTCTTTCTTTAAATTCAGTTTATCCCCGATACTTTGGTGTAACGAGCGATGTACCACTATTTATCATGGCTGTATTTTTTTACAGCTATCATCAGCGTAAATACTGCTTTTTGTCAAGACTGATCAAGCGAAGAGACAATTTAATTTAGTGAATCAATACTCTAGGCGATCGCTAAGGCACATAATTAAACCATCCCCTCTACGCTATTTGCTGATGGCGATCGCAACTCAACCCCAACTAACTTTAGACGAGTTCCTCAAACTGTCAGAAACTGAGCCAGCATCAGACTTTATCAACGGGAAAGTTATTCAAAAACCAATGCCTCAAGGTGAACATAGTTTACTTCAGGTGACTCTTTGCGAAACAATTAACGATATAGCTAAAAGGCAGAAAATTGCTATAGCTTTTTCAGAACTACGCTGTACCTTTGGTGGTGCTTCTATCGTCCCTGATGTGTCTGTGTTTCGTTGGGATAGAATTCCTAAAACTCCATCTGGCAGAATTGCTAATCGTTTTGAAATTCATCCCGACTGGGCAATTGAGATTCTTTCCCCAGACCAAAAGTTAAAAAAAGTGTTGAGTAAATTATTGCATTGTTCGCGCAATGGTAATGAATTAGGCTGGTTAATCAACCCCGAAGACGAAAGTGTGCTGGGGGTGTTTCCTGGACAGAGAGTGGAATTATACGAAGGTGCAGATAAATTACCCATCCTAGAGGGTATCGAGTTGGAACTAACTGTAGAACAAATTTTTGGCTGGTTGAGTTTGACGTAAAAAAGCGAACGCATTTCCTAAAGAAAGTTGGAAAGGATTGTATCTGTAGGTTTATTGTAGAAACTGAACCGTACAGCGCAAACTCGTATGTACCACAAAAAATTTTATGCCGTACTTTTATGAGAAATCAACTAGGATTTGTTCTGAAACTGCTTTTACTGTCGGCTTTGTTATCAGTATTAATTAAGTATGTGGGGCCAAGTCTATCAATTCCGGCGACAGGAACCAACGCGCTAATTATAGTATTGTTGCCGATTGTGATTATAGCGATCGCACTACTGTGGCGATTTCAAGCACAGAAACAAAATTAACTCAAACGATCTACGCACAAGTGACTAAAATCAGTTAACCTAGCTGAATTACAACAAAATTGCATCTCGCCAACCGTTGGGAGTTAGCCTGTGAACCTCGGTCAATGGATCGGCTTAATCGCCATAGTTCTTTCTTTATACATCCTGTGGCAAATCCGGGAAGTGCTTTTGCTCATGTTTGCCGCAGTTGTGTTAGCCACGACCTTGAATCGACTAGCAAAACGCTTCCAACGCTTTGGGATGAAGCGTGGATTCGCCGTTCTCCTGGCAGTAGCGATCTTTTTCGCAGGCATTGTGGGTTTTTTCTGGCTTATTGTCCCACCATTTGCACAGCAGTTTCAAGAACTAACCTATCAGGTTCCTAAAGGGTTTGGGCGCTTTAATACTTGGCTTGATGCCTTGAGAACTCGCATTCCTAATGAGTTAGTTCCCTACATTCCAGATATCAACAGCCTCATTCAACAAGCACAACCAGTCGTCAATCGGGTGCTGGGAAATTCCTTCGCCTTTGTATCTGGCTCTTTAGAAGTCGTTCTTAAGATTTTGCTGGTGTTGGTTTTAACAGGAATGATGTTAGCCGATCCTTTAGCCTACCGCAAAGTATTTGTCCGGCTTTTCCCTTCATTTTATCGGCGACGGGTAGATGGGATTTTAGATAAATGTGAAGTCTCTTTGGAGGGATGGATTACAGGCGCTTTCATTGCCATCTTTGTAGTAGGGCTGATGAGTCTCATTGGCTTATCAATTTTGCATGTCAAGGCAGCACTAGCTTTAGCGGTTTTAGCGGGATTTTTTAACTTGATTCCCAACCTGGGCCCAACAATGAGCGTAATCCCAGCAATGGCGATCGCTTTCTTAGATGAGCCTTGGAAAGCGATCGCTGTCTTGATTCTCTACTTTATCATTCAACAGGTTGAGAGCAATTTCATTACGCCTGTGGTGATGGCACATCAAGTCTCATTGCTGCCTGCCATAACCTTAATTGCCCAACTATTTTTTGTAACTTTCTTTGGCTTTTTAGGATTATTTCTAGCACTACCCCTAACTGTTGTAGCTAAGATTTGGTTGCAAGAAGTGTTAATTAAAGATGTTTTAGATGAATGGGGAAATAACCATAGAAAAGAGACTGAGTTTGTGATAGTTTCTGAATCTCCTGAAGTAGAGGACTATTGGACAGCAGATAGTCCTGATGTTAATCGGGAGAAAGGGATTGATGATGATATTTGACAAAAAGAAGATTAATCAATTTTTGATTTTGGATAAAGGCAAGTAGCTAGACGGAAATCAATTAAAGTTTTTAGTAATTTAGTCCTAGTAATCCTAGTTGGTAGTGAGCGATAAATCACTCACTACCAACTAGGATTTTATTTGATGTTGAATTATGGCTAACTACTTATCCCTCTTTTGTTACTTTAGGGAAAGAAAAAATAACAATAAAATTAACTAGCGATAGGGAAACTGACTGAACTCGCCCGAAAATCATTCATGAAGTCAATTAATTTCAAAAAGCAACGTTTCATGCCAGGTATTTTAAATACTGTGAGCCAAGGTGAATCAAACAGTATATATAAATAAGGTGCGTGCGTGACTAAATAATTACCCTTTGGCTTAATTTATTAATTCAACTTGTCCACTGTTGCCACTGTTACCTCTCCCTCAATCCCCTACAGCATCTTCAAGGTCAAACATTAGCCAAACACTCAAGGCTGCTTAAATCGCAAAATTAAGCCCACTCCAGTGATGAATGAGGTCAGGTGATTGGGTGAAGGTGAAAGGATGGGGTGATGGGGGTGATGCCTCCGGCAACCTAACGGAACGCTCCTCACCCATCCCCAAGCTGGCATTTCCCTATAAACATCCGCATAATACGGAAATTAATTGCTTTTGATATTTGAGTGCTGAAAGCTTTACTAATTTGCTGACGCTGGGTATCAACCTTACTTGCTGACCAAGCTTCAACGGGCTGAAGTGCGGACTGCATCATTGAAACATATTCTGAGCGAAGTGAAACGACGGTAACATCGCTAATACTCACTGATTGAAGTTGATCAAGATGTTGTCTAATCTCAGCAATTTTTCGATCTATGTGCGGATTCATTTCTGATTTGGGAAGGAACATGCCAAGAATCTGTGCATCGGAGCTTGAATTTGTTGCCAGCTTCTCGATTTGTCGGCATTCTGCTTCTGCACCTTCTTTTTTTGATGAAATATCAAGGCTACCTGACGCAGAAATATGCATGCCAGAATTAGCGCGTGATTCAACTTTGACTTTTCCTCCGCAGCTCATTAGGGTTAGGGTGAGTACAGTTATACAACTTACAGCAATTTGATCGCCTTTCATTTCTAAAACCTATCTTTACTTGAACAATAAGCATAAGAGAGCATCCCTGCTTCCCTGCTGTTAAAAATTAACCCTACCTATCCTTCCTTTAGATGGGGTTGGAGTAGAACATCCTATTCGAGTCATAAATTATTTTTGATGTTTGCTTTTAGCTTCACCTTATTAAGAGTTCAACAACATCAGTAAATTTCTCTAATTTTTGAAAAATTATATTTTGAGAAGATTCTATTAATTGCTAACATTTCGTTAATTATCATCTACGCTAATAAATAACCATAAAAATAAAAAATTTCTTATCCCTCTTTTGTTACTTTAGGGAAAGAAAAAATAACAATAAAATTAGATATCTCCTTCCCCCTAAATCCCTCTTAAAAAGCAGGGCTGCTTCATTTAATCTCTTAGGGATTTTGTCAAGAGTATAAGCTAGAAATTTGCTTTAGTGGGACAAACAAACACTACCACCTCAATCAGTAGATTTCAGTGCGAACACCATTTTCTTGCCCAATCAGGTTTTTTAGTCGCCTAATTTTTTTGCTTGAAATGCTTGTAAATTAGCGGCTTTTAGGAGAATGAAACAACCCTGCCTTTATAAGGGGGATTAAGGGGGGTAATAATTCAATTAAAATCACAACATACTACTTTTTAAACAACCCCTAAGGTTGCTCTGAAAAAATCGGTTCTGCTGCAATATCATCTAAACGGATGCTGCCTAACAAATTCTGCCACTCTGCTTGTAATTTTGCATCTTTAGGATTTTTCTGGCGCAGTTGAGCCAGTGTGGTAAGTGCGTCGTACCATATCCCGTTTTGGGCATAGATAGCATAGCGCTTCAAAAGTTCTGTCGTTTCTAGCTCTTTAACTACGGCGGGATTGAGTTCGACTCTTTGTATTACCCCTTCGACGTAAGTCGGGGGAGCATTCTTTTCTTGGTCACAGCTAATAGTGAAAAACCAGCGATATTGTTTGTTTAGTGCCAAGCCAGGAGAAGTGGTAGGTAGAGAAACGTCGATGACTCCTGCTTTCTCTGGTAGAACGATCGGTTTTTTATAAATCTCGTTAGAGTCTTGATCTTGCAGCACAAATTCAACTGCATAAGGAAAATCTTTAGTATATGGCACATAGAAAAACCAACTTGGGTGTTCTAGCGTTGTCTTTCCCCAGACATTGATTACTGAGTTAGCTTCCTGAGTAAAGGACACTAAAGCAGTCAGGTCATGTTTAGTAATTTGGCATCCATTTAGGTTGCGCTTCGCTCCACCACGAACGCGGCCTCCAGGAGGAGGCCCAGATGGAATTGCAGGTTGATTAAAGGTTGTGGATTTAGTATGGCTTGTTTTAGCTTCAGAGCGTAGGCGTAGACCGCCGTAGGCATCGCTAGTTGAAGAACCGACGTTTGGTTTCGCCAGTACTGGAGTCAGGCTAACTAATAAATTGGTACAGCTAAAAGCTACTACTAAAAACAGTTTTATCGGTTGTGAATTTGACTTCATAAAAACCCTTCTTGAACTATGTAAGCCTGGTAGATATCCAAAAATTTAATCAAAAAAATCTTTCCCTATTGCCCATTCTCTACCTGCACTTTTGTTGCTGAATTATAAATTGACAGCAGGCTAACCGTGGCTACTAGCGACAAAATGGACGGGATAAATGGCACCCATACACCCGAAATTAAAAGACCAAAGCAAACTATATAGAGAACACCAGAGATAATGCTAACTGCCAATGCCAACCAAGGTAAGGAAAACTTTCGCCAAGCCAAAACTCCTCCTACCAAAGACCAAACCCAAATCCAGGCCACCTCAGCCCACAGCGACCAAACCCACAGTAATGGCCGCCCATCCTGCACAGCACTGAGGAGCTGGCTAATCATGTGGGCTTGTACTAACACTCCTGGCATTTGCTCATCTAAAGGAGCCCCGTATGGTGTAGGCCAAGTGTCTGGAGAATCCCCCCTTGCTGTCACACCAATCAAAACAATCTTGTCTTTAATAGCACTGGGATTAATTGGACTAGCTAAAAATTGGGTTAGTTTCACCTGTTGGACTATCTGTTTTGGAGAACGGTAGTTAAGTAAGATTTGACCACCATTAGCATCAATATCGTGATAGCCGCCAGTGCGAGACTTCAGATTCGGAAAAATAGTTTTACCGAGTTGCAAATTCCCTTCAGGGGTGAACTTTGGTTGAATTCCTGAAGGACGCAGATACAAGGAAGCTAGTTGTAGACTGAATGCAAAGGTAGCAGGACACAACGATGTCGGTTCCTGGTTCATGAACAGGAGATGGCGACGGATAACTCCATCAGAATCGTGAATAAAGTCACTGAATCCCAGATTTGTTGGGGGGATTTCTGGTGCTGGCTTAATACCAGTGATGTTTGCTGTGCTATCACTTCCTTTACATACGCCAACCAAATTTTGAGTTTTTTGAAGACGAGTGATTAAATCTGGTTGTTTGGCTTGAAAATCACGGTAAATATCCAAGCCGATCGCGCGGGGTTGATATTTATTCAGTTTTGCCAATACTTTGTTAAGAGATTTTTCGGAAATGGAAGCTCCAATCAAGGACTCATTATTCTGTCTTTGAATTGCCAGATCGTCATCATCAATTGCAATTACCAGCAGACGCGAATCTTGTGGCTCCGCAGGGCGCGATCGCATCATCTGGTCAAAAGCGGGAATTTCTACACTTTCTAGCCATCCTACACATCTCACCCCAAAAACCAAACCTGTAATCGCCAAACTGGATAACAAAGTTGTTGCTAATCTGCGTTTGGTAGACAAAACTAAATTCGGGGTATCTTTAGGTTTTGTTATAGACCTTAATTCATCCCAGATGGGTGGTATCTGCGCTGGATTTTGGCAAATCATTGGTAGCCAAGTTGCACAGGGAAATCGATCCTCAAGTCCTTGCAATCGTTCCCGTGCTTGGCGTACCGCTTGATATAAAGACTCGCCACCAGCAAAGCCTTGGAGAAAATACTTTAAAAATTCCTTCGCAACCTGGTCTGGGACTGGTTCACGCATGACGATTATTTGAGGAATTTGCAAATCAGCCAATTCTCGCGCTAATCCTAATCCATCACAGGAATTGAAGATAGCTAGTTGCAAGCCGTTCTCAATGGCTTTCTTCAGAGCATATTTTAATTCGCCAATGGTCAGACTATCAGTCTTATTCAGGTAAATTCGTCCACTTTCTCCATTTTTGTTACTGGAACTGTGCCCAGCAAAGAAGAGAATATCCCAGTTTTTTCCCCAAAGATGCTCGGTTAATTCTTTACGTTGTGGTTCGACCAAAAAGCAGACTTCTGCGTTATCACATTGTTGGAGTAAAGCTTGATCGGCCTCAGTATCAATCCCCTGACTATTGCCCACAATTGCCAAAATATTGACTAATGGATTTTTTGTGCGTGGCTTGTGAATGCGATCGTAGGATGGTGAAGAAAGAGCGATTTCAGCCTTGGGGTAGCGTTCTAACAACTCCCACAGATGCCAAGGCAATAGCTGCAATTGGCTATTTTCTGTTTGCAAAATTACTCGTACTTCTTCTTCGGACGACAATCTTTCTAACCATTTTTCCCTTAAAGGGCGAAATTCTTCTGCTCGCAACCAGGTATTAAAGCGGGCCCGTAAGATACGGGAAGTGTTTTCGCAGTCTTGAATCATCGAGACATTCGTCACCTGCATTTTGTCAGCATGGAGACGATAACGATTGCCTATCTGCCGATAACTAGACTGCCAATGACTATAATAAAGCGGCATTTCGGGAAATGAAGGTAGTTTCCCCGTGATTTCTGTTGCCGCCCGCTCATGTTCTTCACCAATTTGGAGGGTGACAGCAAATCCCTGTTCAAAACTACCTTCTCCGAATTTCAGAACCACTAACTTACCCATGACCGTCACTATACCCTCTGTGCAGAATCATCCCCTGTTCTAATGTCTCATAACAAGCTCCACACGCTTTTGCAGACTTTTTTCAAAATCTCCAAAACTGGCTTGAATTTTTAATTTTTAATTTTTAATTAACCAATTAGCACTTAATAAGTTACCGACAAAGAGGGAAAATAACTGGATGTTTTAAATCCGAAAATGCTCAGTAATGCTAGTATCATTAATGGCTACCCTAACACTAAATTGTTCTGTAGGTTCACCACGAAACTGTAACTGAATATAGTTGTCTGATTTTCTCGATTGAGCATCTAAAAATACTGCTCCCGAACTATCTAGAACGGTGAGATGAACTCCGGGTGGTAAGTAGATTTGATTCCCAGTGGCGTGCAATTGCAGATGAATACTGGTTTGTTGATCTTTTTCTGGGCTGATTTCCACAATCAACATAACGGGTTGGTTAAGAATTTGGATACCTAAATCAATTAGTTTTGCCCGTTTAGTAATTGATTCTGGTTGATTGAGGGCATTGAGTTCTAAAGTTTCGGTACTACGAAAGGCATAAACTGGTCTGAGTTCCGGCAAGTTCCACAAAGATTCGATAGTTTGCCAACCTGCCTCAAATATACCAGTAAACCATTGACTCAAATTCACGAGTGAACTAACTGGAGATTGACGCAATTCTCCCAAGTGGTCGATAAACGCTTCCAATGGTTGTAGTTGTTTTAAAGGCAGTGTTTCAGTTGTGACACTAGCAATAAAACCAAGCAGCCTTGCTTCTTGGAGTAATTCATCAAATTGAACTACTAAATAACCCACCCGTTCTTCCCAGGTTTCTGGGGGAATGGAACATATCTGTTGATGTTGATGGACAGGGCGACACTCTAGACGACCAACTGAGGGCAATTCTAAGTCAGCAACATTTCCACAGAGGCGCATGATGGGGTTCCAGCTATCGCTAGCTTGGAGGTTGGTAGGAATATCCATCATTTCCAAGTAGTCATTTACCACCCACACAGCTAGCGTATTCAGCCGAACTTGCTCTGCTTTTTCCGAATTTGGCTGTTGGTTAGCAAATTCCTGGGCAGTGATCCGAGCTAATTGGGGAATCGGTAATGTTAAAGCGAAATCGTCTAGCTGATAGGTGGAGTTATTCATAAATCAATCTTTAGTGATCAATGCTGCTATGTACATATCATCCGCATTCACTAAATTTATGCCACAAAATAGAGAATGATTATTAGAAAAATTTAATTAGGGATTGGGAATTGGGGAAAATGCGATCGCTGCAAGAACTGACTCGGATGTTGGAACAACAGGAATTGTTGTGGGGAAAAGCAGTCAAAGTTTCACAACAAGTATTGTCACAAAGGTTTCTCAGTTTTCCAGCAGAGCTTTTTGAGCGGGTATTTCATGACTTGCTGCCACATTTACAAGTACATTGGCATTCTAGGCTAAAAAGACCTCTGCCACTTGCGGTCAAATACGCAAGCAAGAATTAATGACTGTACAGCATCTGCATCTCATCAACAACTACTTGGGGATTTCCATGTGAATTAGAATTAGAAAATTCAATGCTTGACGGTACTGCTCTTTAAATTCCCGTCTAGCTTCCGGGGTAGGAATCTGTTCAAATTCATGCATTGCAGTACCGCGATCGCTTGGTAAATCCATTGCCGATCGCGCAATATTTTTCAATGCTTGCCCACCCGATAAATCTCCCATGTAGCGAGTAAACCCTTATTGCTAAAAATATTTACAGTTTGATTCACCGAATCAGATGCAGGATAAGTTGTCATGGGATGATAACCGTTGCGATCGCATCCAGCAGGCATTGCGGGTAGAGCGGTTTTGCCAGATGCGCTTGAAATCCGGCAACGAGGATTTTCTGTCGATTCGTTTCACCTGCATAGGCGGTCAGTCCGATCGCTGGAATATCCCGGTTGAATTGAGGCGGTAAAGCGCGAATCTGACGAATGAAGGTGTAGCCGTCCATTTCTGGCATCCCAATATCGCTGATGAGCAGATCGAATTGAGCTTGGGTCAGTAACCGCAGGGCTTCGGTAGCAGAGGAGACTGTCCGCACGATCGCACCTTCTTGCTCCAGTACAACCTTAACCAGTTCTAGAGAATCTGCCTCATCATCTACCACTATCGCTCGCAGATTCTCTAAATTCAGCGTTTGATTGTTGAGGTAATCAGGAGCATCGGGACTTGGTACAGGCATTAATGGCAACTGCACCGTAAAGGTTGCCCCAAGCCCTTCGCCGGCACTTACAGCCGTAATGGTGCCGCCATGCGCTTCGACCACCTGACGAGCGATCGCCAGCCCTAAGCCCAATCCGCCAAAAGAACGAGTCGTAGAACTGTCTTGCTGTTGGAATAACTCAAATACATGGGGCAAAAATTCGGGTTGGATGCCCTTTCCGGTATCACTAACCTGAATTTGAGCATAGCGATCGACAGAGGTGAGTTGCACCGTCACCTGTCCCCTTGTAGAGTTGAATTTAATCGCATTCGACAGTAAATTCCAGACCACCTGTTGTAGCCTGTCTGCATCCCCTCTGACCTGCCCTACCGATGGTTCAAGCAACACCTCAAACTGAATCGCTTTTGCTTCTGCGGCTAAACGAACGGTTTCTAAAGCCGCCGCGATCGGCTCAGATAAATCGATAGCTCCAAAGCTAAGGGTGAGTTTGCCACGAATAATCCGAGAGATATCAAGGAGATCCTCAACCAGTTGCGCCTGTTGCTTGGCATTGCGCTCGATCGCGCTTAACCCCTGCTGGAGTTTGTCGGAACTGACAAGGGGTGATTGTAGTAGTTTTGCCCAGCCCAAAATCGGGTTAAGCGGTGTTCGTAGTTCGTGGGAGAGAACAGCAAGAAATTCATCTTTCATGCGGTTGGCACGTTCTGCTGCTTCCCGTGCCGCTTGCTCTTGTCGAAGTAACTGTTCCCGTTGGGCTTCGGCTTCTTTTTGCTCCGTAATATTCAATACCGTACCACTGAAGCGGAGTGGTTTTCCCTTTGCATCATAGTAGGCTTGGCCTTTTGCCCTAAGCCAACGTTCAACTTTATCCTCAATGCCGATCGTCCGATACTCAGTGTCATAAAAGCCACCTAATACTGGATTGAGCGCCGCTTGAATAATTTCCTGAAGGCGATCGCGGTCATCGGGATGTAAGCCCTCAAAAAATAACTCAATGCTACTCTCACCATCGGGCGATAGCCCAAACATGGCTTTGCAGCCTGTATCCCATTTTAATTCTCCGGTAATGAGATTCCAATCCCAGGTTCCCAATTGGGCAGAGGTGATTGCCATACGCAAACGGTCTTCATTCTCTCGCAGAGCTTCCTCTGCCTGTTTGCGATCGGTGATGTCAATAACTGAACCGATGTAGCCCTTATACTGACGATCCGCCCCAAACCAGGGGCTTGCTGCATCGATGGCCCACCGATACTCCCCGTCCTGACGGCGTAAACGGTATTCTGCCCGAAAGGCTTCGTGACGACTATTAGAGCTGACAAATGTTTCTTTAGCAAATGCACAATCCTCTGGATGCAACGCATCCAGCCAACCAAAACCCAGTCCAGTTGCTTCGGTTTGCCCTGTGAATTCGTACCAGCTTTGGCTGAGGTAGGTGCAGTATCCGGTGGCATCCGTGACCCAAACCATTACAGGTGCATTGTCTGCCATACTGCGGAATCGTTCTTCACTCTGGCGTAAAGCTTCCTCGACTTGAATCTGTTCGGTGATATCTTCACAAACGGTATTAATGCCAATTACGCGATCGCCATCCTTTAACGGCAAGAAGCTTTCTAGCCAGACACGCTGTACTCCTGGTTGTGCTGGAGTTTCCCCCCGAATTTCGACGTTTAGTAGTGGTTCTCCCGTTTCTAAGATCGGGCGCAGCAACTCTTCGGCAGTATCTGCGATGTCAGGTAGCAACTCTCGAATGGTTCGCCCAATGTGTTCCTCTATGGAAAATCCATTGATTTCTGCCAATCGCTGGTTAATCCGCACAAAGCGCAGATCGGTATCGAGAACGTTTAACCCGATCGGAGCAGACTGGTAGATGGTTTCAATTTCAGCCAGTTGTCTGTGCAAGGTTGCCCGACTTTCCTCTAATTCGGCTTCCAGTTGCTGACGTTCTGTGACATCTGCTGTCATCCCAATTAATCGGGTTAACTGACCCTGCTGATCAAACAGCGCGCGTCCGCTTTCCTCCAAGATAACGATTTGACCATCCGGGCGCACGAATCGATAGGTGATTTTGTAAGTACTGTTCTCAGGTGCAAGTGCCTGTAAGCCTGCCAAAAAGCGATCGCGATCATCAGGATGGACTTGTTGAAAATAACTGGTACCTGTGTCCTGTTGTGCCGATGACGACCTTAACCCCAGGATGGAAGCAGATTGAGGCGATCGCTTCACCACATCGAGGTTTGGCTGCCACTCAAAAGTAAACATCCAGGCAACTTCCATTGCCAACTGGTTGCGCTCTTCGCTCTCCCGCAGCGCTGCATTTACCTGCTCTAACTGGGCAGTTCGTTCGGCAACGCGCTGTTCTAGTTCTTGGTTAGCGTGTTGTAGGGCAGCTTCCGTCTCTTTTTGCTGGGTCATGTCACGGGCAACGCAGTACATCACTCCTCGGTCAATCTGCGGTGATGCTGTCCATGCCAGCCATCGGTAGCTGCCATCCTTCGTCCGGTAACGATTCTCGAAATAGAGCGTTGGTACTCCCGTATTCAACTTCTCCATTTCTCGCAGTGTGGCAGAGTGGTCATCTGGATGCACGAAGTCCAGAAAAGGACTGGCTAAGAATTCGGCTTCTGAGTAACCGAGGGTTTGGGTAAAGACAGGGTTGATCCGTTTAAAGTAGCCATCCAGGCCAATGACTGACAGCAGATCGAGCGATCGCTCAAAGAAAAAGGCTTCTTCAGATGGCGATGCTGCATCGCCATCTTCCTGAGTGTTCACGGCTGGGAAGCTTTGCGATTTTAAAGGAGGATCTGCTTCACACAAACGCATTTGCTCCATAATAAATAACTATAGTAGCGAATTTCTACCCAAAATTGCTTACCGCCATATTGGTTTGGACCACCCTACCAATACTTGTCGGGTTTTGGGGAAAGGGAAAGGGTTAAAGGGGAAAAACCTTATATATCGAGCCTTCCACTCTTTTTCCCCTTTAACCAAAACATATTCGATGATATCCAACGCCGGATAGTGTAACGGACGTTGCTGCATTATTTATTGTGAAAGTTAGGAGGATCAACAATAGGTAAGAAACAAACTTAAACATAAATATGACTACTGAAAACCTTCTGCTTGCCGCCTTGCGCCCTGATTTGTACAAGCAGCTCAAAAAAAATATGGAGCAGGTCGAGCTTTCATAGGGCGAGATCCTCAACCGACCTGGCGAAACCATAGAAGAAGTCTACTTCCCTCTCACCTGCTTGATCTCAGTCACCATCACCATGATGGATGGCATGACAGTTGAAGCCGGAGTGGTCGGAAGCCGCGAGATGGTCGGAATCAACGCCTTCATGGGTGGTCGGGAAACGACGCAGACTGAGTATATTGTCCAGGTACCGGGCAAAGCGGTAAGAATGAAAGCAGATTTGCTACTCCATGAGTTCGACACCAATAAGTCGCTGCGCGACGTGATGCTGAAATACACGCAGGCTTATATGGCGCAAATCTCGCAGAACGTTGCCTGCAACCGCCTTCATACTATAGAACAACGCATGGCCCGCTGGCTGCTCGAATCCAGCGATCGTCTCAACTCAGATCAACTATTCCTATCGCATGAGTTCCTCTTAAGAGAGTAAGAAATGACACTTGACCCGATCGTTACTCACGAGGCATTTAAGGAATTCGAGCGTGACAGATTCTCTGATGTAGCCCAGGGATATGATCGAGCGATCGCTGTTGTGACTTCTCAGGTGAATGAAGCCATATTGGATGCCGTAGGAGCTAAATGTGGTCTGAGATTGCTGGATGTAGCTTGCGGGACTGGTTGGCTCAGTGCCGCAGCAGTAAAGCGGGAGGCGATCGTCACTGGATTAGACTTTGCAGAGAATATGGTGGCCATTGCCAGAGTGCGATGCCCTAAAGCCCAATTCCATAACGGGGACGCTGAGAATCTTCCTTTCCAGTCGAGCCAGTTTGATGCAGTCGTCTGTAGCTTGGGCATCCTCCATTTCCCAAACCCAGAACGGGCGTTAGCCGAATCCTTTCGTGTACTCAAACCAGGAGGGCGCTATGCCCTCACCTGCTGGACACCACCAACGCGCAATCCGTTCATGGCTCTAATACTAGGTTCAGTGCAGAC
The DNA here is from genome assembly GCF_010747425.1 of Nostoc sp. UIC 10630. Classification (NCBI taxonomy): domain Bacteria; kingdom Bacillati; phylum Cyanobacteriota; class Cyanophyceae; order Nostocales; family Nostocaceae; genus Nostoc; species Nostoc sp. UIC 10630. The sequence continues at coordinate 20,718 of NZ_JAAGOG010000066.1, read as the reverse complement.
TTATGGCAGCACAGATGTGAATCTACCTCCTGGGCCGCCCCTGTTTCGCTTTGGCAACCCCACTGAATGCACTCGGTTTTTGAGCGCTGAGGGATTTACTGAGGTGTCTGTCGCAGAACTGCCTATGAAGTGGACTTTCTCTACACCTGAAGATGTGATGCCAACGGTTGTTGTCAGTACGGCACGTCTGGGGCCAATGTTGGCAATGCAAACCGACGAGCAACGGCGCAATATTGAGAACGCAATTATCAAGGGAGCCTCGGAGTATGCCACGGATAGAGGTGTGGAAATTCCTGCTTCTGTGATGCTAGCTGTAGCTCGCAAACCATAAGGGATCTGCGGGTTAATAGTATCCCAACCAAACGGGTTTCGACTGCGCTCAACCCTCAGCCATCGAGAGTTGAGCGCAGCGATGCACTGAGCGCAGTCGAAGTGTCAAAACTCGGTTTACTGGTACTTTATTTTCACGCAAGTCCCTAAGCAAGAACAACTTTTATTAAATTACTTGAAGTACAAAGGTGGCTCCCGCTTTTTGAGCGCTCCACCACAGGGCTGATTGAGAATGCTTTCACTGTTCTCTTGTTTAACAAGAGAACAGCTTTAGCTCTCGCTAGAAATTTACATGGGGCTTCATAAATTCAATGCCCCGGTTACTGTATAAGTGGTTCGGTATGTAGAGATATACAGCTTGCATGGTGGCTTGTTCCGAAAAAGAATGGATTATTTATAGAAAATTCATAAATCGCACCACGTATCTGGAGTTAACTTCATACCTATTGATAAAAATCATTTTGTTGACATCCTCCTCAGCATGAAGGTATGAGGATTCCAATCTATTCAAACAGACTTAACTGTATGAATTCTTGGTGGGGTCAGCGTTGAAAAGAGTGAACTGTACAGTCATTTTTGTAGTAGCCATGTCTTTTCTTTTCTGGCTAAGAAACCATTGCACTTTGTTTCTTACTGCATATATATTCTAAAGGTGCCCGCGATCGCTCAATTATTACAATCAGAACTTACGTAGAAAAACTGTTTGTCGATACTGGGTATAAGATTATAAGAGTTTTTTTACCTACACCCCTTGTCCAAAGCCTTGATTTTGCTCATTGCTTCAGTTAATAACAGTTTCGGATTTTAGATTTTGGTTCAAAATTATGTGTAGCAAGCCGAACTAAATTATAATGCGCTCTTGGTTAAACAGTACATTTCGCATTCGCTTAGTACTTCTCGTCCTTTTAGCTGTTGTTCCAGCACTAGGATTAATTCTGTACACTGCTGCCGAACAACGGCGTACCGCTACAGCAGAGGCACAAGAACAGACACTACGGCTGGCGAGATTGGCGGCTAATAACCAAAAACAGGTTGTAGAAGGAACCCGTCAACTGCTGATGATATTGGCACAGCTGCCACTTGTCCGTCAGGGGAATTCAGCAGAGTGCAATCAATTGCTGACCGATATCCTAAAACAACATTCAGCTTACGCTAATTTTGCCGTACTTGATGGTCAAGGAAATGTGATTTGTACTGGGATTGCCTATCCTGGCTCTGTGAATCTCAGAGACCGCAGTTATTTCCAACGTGCTTTGCAAACTCGGAAATTTGTGGTTGGTGATTATCAAATAGATCGCGTCACTAAAAAAGCTACCCTGAATTTTGCTTACCCAATTTTAGACAAGGCAGGGCGAGTGCAAACTATGGTTGTAGCTGCACTTGATTTAGCTCAGTTAAATCAGTTGGCGGCGCAAATAAGAATGCCCCAAGGCTCGGTGCTGAGTTTGGTTGACAAGAAAGGAACACTTTTAGTCAGCTATCCCAATACGCAAAATTGGGTAGGCAAATCTTTAGCACCAGATACTTTCGCCAGAATGAAAATCGCTCAGGTTGAGGGGATCGATAAAGTAACTAGCCTTGATGGTGTACCGCGAATCTTTGCCTTTATTCCTTTGGGCGATAATCCAGTCAAGCCGGATGGATATATCAGGATTGGTATTCCCAAGTCTGAAGTTTTTGCTAATGCTGATAGTTTATTATTCAGAAACTTAATTAGTTTAGGTGTAGTTACTTTTTTAGCGATCGCTGCTACTTGGGTGGGTGGGGATGTATTTTTTCTCAACCAGATACAATCTTTAGTGCAAACAGCCAAGACCTTGGGTAGTGGTCAACTCAACACACGCACTGGACTTGCTCATATATCGGGAGAACTTGGTCAACTGGCGCAAGCGATTGACGAAATGGCAGCAGCACTAGAAGCACGGGAAATCGCGATCGCTTCTCTGAGCCAAAATATGCAAACTTTATTTGAGTTAATTCCCATTGGCATCCTGATCACGGAAGATATGGGATTTCAGGAGGTAAAATCTAACCCAGCATTTGCTGAGATTTTAGGTATCTTGCATGAAGTTAATGTTTCCTCTACTCCCGTTAATGCCCCGCGTCCATCTTACAAAATTTTGCGGCAGGGAAAGGAACTCTCGCCAGAAGAATATCCGCTACGTTATGCAGCCATTCATAATACAGAAGTCAAAGGCACAGAAGTTGATATCGTTCGTGGTGATGGCACTATATTTAATTTATTTGGTTATGCTGCTCCCCTACTTGATGAACAGGGTAATCCCAGAGGAGCGGTAGCTGCATTTTTGAATATTACTGAACGCAAGCAGACAGAAGAATGCACACGTCAGTTGATGAGCCAGGTGCAACATCAAGCCAATATATTAAATGCGATTCTCTCTGCCTCGGTGGATCATATTTATATTTTTGATCGGGATGGTCGTTATCAGTATGTCAGTGAAGGTGGGGCTGCGGTTTTAGGTTGTCAGCCAGAAGAGATAGTCGGTAAGGTATGGCAAGAACTTGATTTTGCCCCAGAAATGTTTACTACGATGCGTCGGGTAGACACCCAACGAGAAACAGTAATGACAACGGGGCAACCCATCAGAGCAGAGACTGAATATAATACCGTTGATGGAGTGCATTGTTACGAATATATTTTGGCTCCTTTATATAGTCCTGAGCAAGCGATCGCAGGTGTAATTGCTGTATCTCGTGATATTAGCGATCGCAAGCGCACGGAGCAAGCATTGCGACAAAGCGAACAACGCCTCCAAATGGCACAAAGAGCAGGAAAAATTGGGACTTGGGAGTGGAATGTACCTACTGGTGAGGTATTTTGGTCGGAAGGAATCTGGGATATCTTGGGGTTGGAAATAGGTACAGAAGAACCTGGTGTGAAGCCTTGGGTTGATTTTATCCATCCTGACGATCGCCCACGGGTTATGGAAGGAGTAGAAAAAGTATTAGCTGAAGGTAAGGAATATTACGATGAATTCCGCATTGTCCGCAGAGATAATACAGTTATTTGGGTAGCATCGAAAGGGCAAATTATCCGAGATGCAGAGGGACAAGCCGAGTGTTTTTTAGGAGTCAACATTGACATTAGCGAGCGCAAGCAAGCCGAAGAGGTGCGGCAAGAAAGTGAAGAACGCTTTCAGGCATTCATGGCACATAGTCCTGCTGCTGCTTGGATTACAGATGCAGATGGTAAAGTTATTTACCTTAGCCCGACTTATGTAAATACTTTTCAGCTATTTACTCAAGATGCGATCGGCAAAACTGCATTTGAATTGTTTGATATTGAGATTGCCACCCAATTATTAAACAACATCCAAACAGTGGCTAAAACTAATCAGGTTTTAGAGACAATTGAAATGGCACCTCGTCTGGATGGCACAATAGGCGATTTCCTCGTTTATAAATTCCCCATTACTCATTTATCTGGGCAAATCCTGGTGGGAGGGGTCGCAATTGATGTGACTTCCCGCAGGCGAGCCGAAGAAGAACGTGAAGAATTACTGCTACGCGAACAAGCTGCACGAGAAGCAGCTGAAACTGCCAACCGCATTAAAGATGAATTTTTGGCGGTGTTGTCTCATGAATTGCGAACGCCGCTAAATCCGATACTTGGCTGGATAACATTGCTGCGGACTCGCCAATTAAGTGAAGAGAAAAAAGCGATCGCTTTAGAAACAATCGAACGCAATGCTAAATTACAAACTCAACTGATCGCTGATTTATTAGATATATCCCGCATTCTGCAAGGCAAATTAACGCTTAACATTTCTTCAGTTGATTTAGCTGCAACTATTGCAGCTGCCAATGAAACAGTCGCTTTCGCAGCAGAAGCTAAATCGATTCAAATTCACACTGAGATTGCACCAGATGTCCAGCTTTTTATGGGTGATGCTAGCCGCCTGCAACAGGTAGTGTGGAATTTGCTTACTAATGCGGTGAAGTTTACCCCAACTGGCGGCAAGGTAAAAATAAAATTAGAGTCTACCGATACTTGTACTCAGATTCAGGTTAGCGATACAGGTAAAGGCATTACACCAGAATTTTTACCTTACGTCTTTGAAACATTCCGCCAAGCTGATAGTGCCACAACACGCAAATTTGGCGGCTTGGGATTAGGATTAGCAATTGTCCGACACATTGTCGAAATGCACGGTGGTACAGTTCAGGCGGACAGCAAAGGAGAAGACCAAGGAGCAACCTTTACAGTTAAATTACCGCTCATCACTACAGTTCTACAATCAAATCAGAATAAAAGTTTACCTAAAATATCGTTGAATTTGCGCGGTGTGCGGGTGCTGACAGTAGAGGATGAGCAAGATACGCGAGAACTATTGGTATTCATGATTGAGCAGTATGGTGCAGAAGTAACAGCCGCCGCATCCGGTCGTGAGGCATTAAAGATATTAAAACAATCTCAGCCAGATATTCTCGTCTGCGATATTGCTATGCCAGAGATGGACGGATATATGCTCATCCGTCAGGTAAGAACTTGGCCAAAAGAACAAGGCGGACAGATAAAAGCGATCGCGCTGACAGCTTATGCTGGAGAATCCGATCAAAAACAAGCTCTCGCAGCAGGTTTTCAAAGACACTTATCCAAACCAATTGATCCCGAAGAACTAATAGAAGCGATCGCTAGTTTAATATGAGCTGCCAATGAACGGACTTTCGCGTTGGTCTGAATCAGCATACACTGATTTTGGACTAATCAAAGTGGTTGCCCTTATAGGAACAATGAGCGAAAGTAAGATATCAGAAATCTTGGAAACCTTCGAGGCAGAACTGCTGTCAGAGTGGACTCAGGAATTAGCCACTATCAATATTCGGAAAGGCTTGATTAAAGAAGCCGAGCTAAAGGAGGAGTGCCGGGAATTCCTGAGCTTGTTTCGGAGCGCGGTTGGGCAGGGCAAGTTGAGCAATATTCAGGCAGCAGCGTGGCAAGATATGCGGGAAATACTAAGCAGCATTTCTCGATCGCGATCGCAAAAAGGCTTCACACCGGCGGAAACAGCTACATTCGTCTTTTCGTTCAAGCAACCCCTCTTCAACCGAATGCGTCAGCAATTGAAAGACCCCATTGAGTTGGGTGAAGAGATTTGGCTAGCCACCAACTTACTGGATCAACTGGGATTGCTGACAATTGAAGTGTATCAAAAGGCGCGGGAAGAGGTGATTTTGCGACAGCAGGAAGAGTTGATGGAGCTGTCTACCCCAGTGATTAAACTCTGGGACGGAATTTTGGCATTACCCATTATCGGCACCCTGGATAGTGCCCGCACGCAAATGATGATGGAGTCGTTGTTGCAGAAAATTGTTGAAACCGGGTCAGAAATTGCCATTATTGACATTACCGGGGTTCCCACCGTGGATACCCTCACCGCTCAACATCTACTCAAGACCGTTACTGCTGCCCGTCTTATGGGAGCTGATTGTATGATCAGTGGTATTCGTCCTCAAATTGCCCAAACAATCGTTTATCTCGGTATTGATTTGACTGATATCACAACAAAGGCAACCTTAGCCGATGCCTTTCTCATAGCGCTAAAACGTTTGGGAGCGACCATTACTCGCTCTCAACCCAAATAGGTAGGAACCAATGGAACGTATTCCTATACTCAAAATGGGCAATTTCCTGCTGGTGACAATCCAAGTGGATATGTATGATCGCCTTGCCATGACTCTACAGGATGACTTGACCAACCGCATCACTCAAACTCACGCTCACGGTGTCTTGATCGATATTTCTGGATTAGAAATTGTCGATTCCTTCATTGGGAGGATTTTAGGCAACATTGCCAGAATATCACGGGTATTGGATGCCCAAACAGTTGTCGTTGGGATGCAGCCTGCTGTGGCAATTACCCTGGTGGAATTGGGGCTGTCGCTGACGGGTATTCGCACTGCCCTAAACGTAGAAAAAGGTATGGCACTCTTGCGATCATCACTCAATGAAACCACAAATCAGGTCATTGCCACTCAATGGCGTGCAGATGACAATGCAGAAGACTGAAACAATCGACATTCAATCTTCTACAGATGTAGTCTTAGTTCGGCAAGCCGTGCGCCATCTGGCCGTGGAGATTGGCTTTGGCTTAGTAGACCAAACTAAAATTGTGACCGCCGCCAGTGAGTTAGCCCGCAATACCCTAGACTATGGGGGAGGTGGCACAGTCAAGCTAGAAACGCTTCAGGAAGGGAGACGACGAGGACTCCGGCTGACCTTTGAAGATCGGGGCCCGGGAATTCCCGATATTGATCTGGCGCTGAAGGATGGGTTCACCACGGGTAGCGGATTGGGTATGGGATTGAGCGGTGCTAAACGACTTGCTAACGAGTTTGAGATTCAGTCTGCGGTGGGAGAAGGAACACGGGTAATAATTGTACGATGGAAATAAAATGAGAGAATCTGTCGCCATTACAATTACTGAATCTAGCCAGACTGGGGAAGCGCGACGGGTAGCGATCGCTTTAGCAACTCGGCTCGGTTTTCAGGAAACGCAACGGGGTAAGGTTGGCATTGTGGTGACAGAGATTGCGAACAATCTAATCCAGCACGGTCAGGGTGGAGTATTATTGCTAAGATTGCTCGAACACGATTCAGCCATTGGTATTGAAGTCTTATCGCTAGATAAAGGACGGGGAATGGTTGATGTGGATGAGTGTTTGCAAGATGGCTTTTCCACAGGCGGAACCTTGGGCAATGGACTGGGCGCAATTTCTCGCCTCTCTGGTTTATTGGAAATTTACTCCATTCGCAATCAAGGGACAGCGCTCCTCGCCCACCTCTGGTCAGACTCGACACCCCATCTGCCGGAAAAGACCTTAGAAATTGGGACGATCTGTTTGCCCAAACGAGGCGAGGAGGTTTCAGGAGATGCCTGGGCATATCAAGTTGATCGTTGCCGTAGCCTGTTGCTAGTAGCCGATGGCTTAGGGCATGGGCCTGCGGCTGCTACTGCTTCCTCAAAAGCCGTAAGAATTTTTCAAGAACACGATCGCTCTCCGGCTGCGATCGTCGAAGCTGCCCACGCCGCCTTGCGAAGTACGCGAGGAGCAGCACTCGCCATTGCTGAAATCGACTTTGAACAACAGTCTGTCCGCTTTGCCGGCATTGGCAATATCGCTGCCAGCATTTTCTCCTTTCCTGAACGCCACCATCTGATATCTAACAACGGCACAGTGGGACATGAAATCCGCAAAATTCAAGAGTTTAGCTATCCCTGGTATGCCAACGGACTTTTAATTATGCATTCTGACGGATTAGACACTAAGTGGCAGCTCGATCGCTATCCAGGCTTGAGTCAAAAACATCCCAGCCTGATTGCAGGTGTCTTATACCGAGACTTTAATCGAGACCGGGATGATGTGACAGTGTTAGTGGCTAAAGGAATGGGAAATAATTCGTAATTCGTAATGGGCTACGCCCCGCTACGCCCCGCTACGCTAACGTAATTCGTAATTCGTAATTAAAGATACGAAAGAAAGTGCAATTTTGAATTGGAGTGAAGCGACTTGACAACTATTTTCACCTTCGAAATCCAGTACGAACAGGATGTTGTCCAAGCTCGGCAACGAACTCGTGAGATCGCCGAGCAATTGGGCTTTGATGCTCAAGATCAAGCACGATTGGCAACGGCAGTTTCAGAAATTGCCCGCAATGCCTTTCAGTATGCCAAAGGTGGAACCGTTGAATTTTCTGTGGCAGGAGAACCTCAAGAGTTTCTGATTCAGATTCAGGATTCGGGTAGTGGCATTCCTCATCTGGAAGACGTTTTGGCAGGACGCTACACCTCTGACACCGGAATGGGGCTAGGCATCATGGGTAGCCGGAAGCTGATGGATTTCTTTGAGATGGAATCGCTACCTGGACAGGGAACAACGGTGGTGATGAGTAAAAGATTGTCGAAGCGCACACCTAATTTCACCGATTTGCAATTGCAGCAGATTCGAGAAAGCGTGATGGAGCGATCGCCCCAAAATCCCTATGAAGAGATCCAGCGACAAAACCAGGAGTTACTGCGGGCAATGGCAGAGCTACGGAAGCGAGAAGAAGAACTAACCCAGCTCAACCGAGAACTGGAAGATACCAATCGCGGTGTGGTTGCCCTCTATGCAGAATTGGATGAGAAGGCAGACTCTTTGCAAAAGGCAAACGAGCTAAAAACCCGCTTTCTCTCAAACATGAGCCATGAGTTTCGTACACCGCTCAACTCGATTCTGTCCCTATCTCGGATGCTGCTGGCCCGGATGGATGGTGATTTGACCGTCGAGCAAGAAAAGCAGGTGACATTCATCCAAAAGGCAGCGAGCGGATTATCAGAACTGGTCAACGACTTGCTGGATTTGGCAAAGGTGGAAGCTGGAAAAATTGAAGTGCGTCCCAGTTCTTTTGAAGTTAGTGATTTGTTTGCCACACTGCGGGGAATGCTGCGCCCATTATTGGTTCAAGACTCCTCTGTCGCGCTAATTGTCGAGGAACCTGAAGGCATTGGGCAGATATATAGTGATGAGGGCAAAGTCGCGCAAATTCTGAGAAACTTTATCTCCAATGCCCTGAAATTTACCGAGCAGGGAGAAGTGCGTGTAACCGCTGTGCAAAGAGGTCATAACGTGATCTTCTCCGTGTCTGATACGGGCATCGGTATTGCGATCGCCGATCAAGAGCGCATTTTTGAGGATTTTGTCCAAATTGAGTCTTCTCTGCAAAAGCAGGTGAAGGGAACCGGGTTAGGATTGCCGTTATCGCACAAGCTAACGGAGCTACTGGGCGGTAGCATTTCAGTTACAAGTAAGCTGGGTGAAGGTTCTACATTTACAGCAGCGATTCCCATCGTCTACCCTTATGCAACCGAATTTCCCACCCTACTGCAACCGATGTTCGACGGTCGAGCGGAGACGATCGCACCACTGGAAGCAACTCGTCTGCCAATTCTGGCAGTTGAAGATCATCGAGAAACGCTATTTATTTACGAAAAGCACCTTCAGGATTCAGCCTATCAATTAATTGCGACCCGCACTTTAGCTCAAGCTAGGCTTGCCTTACAACAACTTCAACCAGCGGCGATTATGCTCGATATTATGCTAGAAGGGCAAAACGGCTGGACGTTCTTGCGAGAAATCAAAGGAGATGAAAGCACCCGCAGCATACCTGTACTAGTTATCACCATCATTGATAACGAGAAGCAAGCACTAGCCCTAGGAGCCAACGGTTTTTTAATTAAGCCGGTAGACAGATTGCAGTTGTTGAATAAACTTAATACGCTAATTAATCAGAACAAGCCTCAAAAAATCTTGTTAATTGACGATGACCCTGCCTATCGGTATTTGGTGAAACAGTTGTTGGTAAATACACAATTGAGTATTTTAGAAGCCATGAACGGATGGGAAGGATTAAATTTGGCAGAACGCGAGCAACCGACTGCGATCATCCTTGACTTGGAGATGCCAGAGTTAAGTGGGTTTGATGTACTCAAGCAGCTTAAAAGCAATCCTGTCACTCAGTCGATTCCTGTGATCATCTACTCATCGGCACAAATTGATACAGAAACTCAGAGCCAATTAGCAAAAAAAAGCATCGCCATTCTTTCCAAAGAAACAGGCTCTCAAACCGCAACGATGGGCTACACCTCGCCTTTGCTGCGGAACGCTCCGCTAACGGCGAACGCCCAACTGCAAGATGCGCTGATCAAAGCTGGGCTTGTTCTAGATACTTGTGGGCAAAGTCATGTCTGAGCCACGGGTTATCATCCTGCATGTTGACGATAACGAAGCCAATCGTTACATCGTCACCCGGATTTTGCAAAATGCAGGCTTTACCGTCGTGGAAGCGGCAACGGGAGTAGCAGGATTAAAAGCAGCTACTGAACATCAACCTGCTCTGGTGATTTTGGATGTTAAATTACCAGATATTAACGGCTTTGAAGTCTGTCGCCAAATTAAGGCAAATCCCGAAACTGCTTTTATTCCCGTGCTACACCTTTCTGCAAGTTTTGTCCAAAGCCAGGATAAAGCAGAAGGCTTAGACAGTGGTGCCGATGCTTATCTGGTGCAACCTGTTGAACCCATTGAACTGCTGGCGACAGTGCGATCGCTGCTGCGAATTCGACGAGCGGAGGAAGCTGCTTTATCCTCAGCACGAGAGTGGCAAACTACCTTTGACTCTATCAAGGACAGCGTATGTCTGGTAGACCGGGAAGGTATAATTCTGCGCTGTAATCTAGCGATGATGCAGCTTTTTTGCAAGCCCTCCCACGAAATCTTAGGTTGTGTTCACCATGAGTTGATGGGCGCAGAATTGGGGATTGGAGATGGCGCTTGTTTTCGTCGGGCGAAAGAAACTCACCAACGGCAAGTTCTAGAATTTCAGTCCACAGAACGCTGGTTTGCCAAAACCATTGACCCAGTATTTGATGGGTATGGGACTCTCACAGGTGCCGTTTTCATCCTGTCCGATATCACCGAACGAAAGCGAGCATCAGCCTTGCTGCAAGAGCAGAACGATCGCCTCAATCAGCTGATGATTTCTTTGCAGCAACAAACTGAACAAGCACAACAAGCTAATCGGATTAAAGATGAGTTTCTGGCAGTACTGTCTCATGAATTGCGATCGCCCCTGAATCCAATTTTGGGATGGGCAAAAATTTTGCAAACGAGCCACCAGGACGCAGCCAAAACTCAGTATGCGCTTGAAACGATCGAGCGTAACGCTAAACTGCAAGCGCAACTGATTGAAGATTTGCTCGATGTATCGCGTATTCTCCAAGGTAAGTTGAGTTTGCATACAGTTCCAGTTGGTCTAACTTTAACCATCAAAGCTGCTCTGGAAACCGTGCGACTAGCTGCTGAAGCTAAATCTATTCAGATTGAAACAGTCTTTGAACCGAACGTTGGGCAAGTGTTGGGTGATTCTGGTCGCCTGCAACAGGTTGTTTGGAATCTACTTTCCAACGCGATTAAATTTACCTCACAGGGTGGTCGAGTAGAGGTGCGGTTAGAAAGGATTGAGAATGAACTAGATACTCATCCTTCGGAATACACTCAAATCACTGTCAGCGACACTGGTATGGGGATCTCTCCTGACTTTCTACCTTATGTCTTTGACTACTTCCGCCAAGCCGATGGGACAACAACCCGAAGATTTGGAGGATTGGGATTAGGGTTAGCGATCGTGCGTCATTTAGTTGAATTGCATGGCGGAACCGTTCAGGCAGCAAGCCCTGGAGTCGGTCAAGGAGCAAGGTTTATAGTCAAGTTTCCACCGATCGCTGCGGCAAAACTGAATCAAGATGATACTGCGTTCCATAATCGCTCAGACTTCAATCTAAATGGATTGCAAGCCCTGCTTGTAGATGATGACAGAGATTCACGGGAATTCATCGCCTTCCTGCTAGAACAGTATGGGGTGCAAGTGACTGAAGCTGAATCAGCACATGATGCTCTAAGCACTTTGGGGCAAGCAAAATTTGATTTGCTAATCAGTGATATTGGAATGCCCGATATGGATGGCTACACACTAATTCGTCAAATTAGAAAGCAGCCGTCTGACCAAGGGGGAGAAATTCCAGCGATCGCCCTTACCGCTTATGCAGGAGAGATTGATCAACAACTAGCACTAGCAGCCGGATTTCAACAGCATATTTCTAAACCAATTGAGCTAGAGGTACTAATGCAGGCTATTTTCACTATAGTCGGGGTATAGCAACGATTAATGAAAAATTTACTTAGGGGGATCAATACACATTTTGTACCCAGCAAAAAGATGTGTATAGACCGTAGCCTGAAAAGGGGGGAAGCAGAATCAAAGTCCCCCAATTTATCGGGGAATTTAGGGGGATCTAAAATTTTTGCTACCGACAAGAGGACTTTTCAAACATCCTCTAACTCTTAACTGTCGTGACAACGGCTTCAACTGTAGCTTTTTGTTCGTCAGCATCTACAGAAGTAACTGCCCAACGCAGAGGTTCGCCTTGTTTCTTTAACTCTGTTTCAATTACTTCTAGTAACTCTGCGGGAGTTTCTTGTAAATCAATTTCTGCGGTAATAAAATGAGTTGTCATTTTGGTAAATCCTGTTAATTTGTAGTTTCTAGAATAGCTGACTTCATCTGCGATGAAATACTTGTATAACTTATCAGATGGTAATCTGAGTGAACAGTTATTCAGTTATGAATAATCATCCGATATACTGATAACTGTTCGCTGATTATTTGCCTTTGCCAAATTGTAACTGATAAACTACGTCTTCCTTTTCTGTCTGAAGTTTCAAATCAGAAAGGGGTTTGGCAACACAAAGCAATACGTAACCTTGCTTTTGTAAATCTGGACTAACGCCCATACCATCAGTTTGATCCACAGTTCCCTCAGATAATTGACCGGCGCAAGTTGTGCAAACACCTGCATTGCAAGAACTCGGCAATTCTAAACCAGCAGCCTCGGCAACCGATAAGATCGTTTCATTTTCAGGAACTTGCAAGGTATGAATTTTGCCTTGGTGATCAATTTCTACGGTGTAAGTTTTGGGCATATACAAAAGAAGGTGATGCTACGGACAAATTTATTAGTTTATCTGAATTAGTTAAAAATATCTAGATGTAACTATAAAAATTTAGGTAAAAGATCCATGATTATAGCAACTAATTCTAAACAATTTTTAGATTAGTAACATTATTTACCATAAAACACACAAATAAATTAGTTAAATTTGCTTACTATAAATATGCGCGATCGCGTAGGATGGAGAGTCGAAAGTGGTTGGATCTCTTACTCAAAAGTAATTTCTGATACCGCTTTGCTTATCCCAATGTAAACTCATCGTGTAGTTAGTTCACTATTAGTCTTTTTGGGAATATGCCTTTCGGTATACTTTTAACTATCTACTTTTCCTAACTCCCTAAAAAATGGGCGAACCGGGGGTAATTACGAATTACGAATTACTTTAATTTACTACCTGGCTGCCATGACTGCGGGGGTCATCTTGACTAGCTGTTGGTGCTACTGGGGCTGAAAACTTGGAAACCTTCCCACTAGCTTGAGCATAAGGAAGAGATGAACCAGTAACCAAAGCTTCTAAGTTACTAGCCATTATTGTACGGGGTTGATCGCCGATCGCTTGAGCTATGGTTTCCCCTTGCTGACTCAAAAATACAAAATGGGGAATCCCGTCCACCCGATATTTCAGCATTTCAGGTAGCCACTTGGTATTATCCACATTCAGCATGACAAAATTCATCTTGTCAGCATACTCTGTTTCTAGTTGAGTGATATCTGGTGCCATTTTTTGACAGACAGTACACCAATCAGCATAAAACTCTACTAGAGATGGTTTGCCGTTGCTGACGGCTACTTCTAATGGTGTGGACGAATCGCTTAACTTGGCTAGAGTTGCTGAGGTTGTTTCAGTTCGCAATCCTAAGACGAGGGCAACGCTAAGAGCGATCGCTACCATTACAACTAAGAAGTTTCTCAAACGCTTCCCTAATGAAGATTCAGGCTTATCGGGAGAATTAACAGGTGAATCAGTACTCATAACAGAATTATTAAAACTTATTAAGCAATTTCTTCTTTAGTCTAGCTGACTCTAGCCGCTCTTTAATACGTAATTTGATATTCAAAATGGGTATTAGAGGCTATTTATAAAGTAAAAATAAAATTCTTGTAGGGTTGTTAGGCGCATATTTCCATATAGTTTGTTACAAAAAATATGACTCTCGCGCCTAACACACCATGTTATGTAGCGGTGAACACCCTACTTAAGATTTATGCCACCATAAATTAGTGTTTTTATTTACCAAAGCGACGCTCTATATCATCTGCTTGGGAACCACCACGAACCGAGTTAATCCGTAACGAGGTCTTATCTTTAGAAATGTTATAAGTTAAAGGCTTTGTCTTAGATATTCGCGTTTCACCCTCTTTAGCCAAAGTCTGGGGTGGATACTTAATAATTAAAGCTTTGATTGCCTCAATTCGTTTGGGTACTGCTGGATGAGTTGTATCAAATTCAGAACCAGGAGTTTGAGCCAAAACCTGCATTACTCTTAAACATCCTTCTGGTTCAAAGCCTGCTTTCACAGAAGCTATGTAGCCAATTTCATCAGCTTCAAACTCTTGTTGTCGTTCTTGTTCTGCTAAACGCTGTTCTAACTCTTTTTTCTTTTTATCGACAATCTCATTAATGCGTTGCTGTGATTCTACTTGTCGTTGAGCGCCTTGATTACCAAGAACTGAACCCAGTAAACCACCAAAAGTTCCTCCAACTACACGATTCACAACGGCACCGCCAACGTTAGCAGCTGTTGACTCTTGGTTTGCAGCTTCTCTTTCTCCCAGTACTTCTTTGGTTGCTTCTTCTTGAATTTTGGCAATTAACTCAGTTTTTTTAGCTTCACCAACAGCAATGTGACGCTTGGTGTGATGTCCCATTTCATGGGCAACTACACAAGCTAATGCTGAAGAATCACCAGCTAACTGGTCAAGTATGCCATCGTAAATAGCAACCAAATTAACGTCACTTGCATAAGCATTGACATCATACTTGGGAACAGCCACAACCCGCCAAGGACGATTATCTAATTCGTTGGCACGTGCGACTCTATCTATGACGCGATAGAGGGTATAAAAATCTTCAGGTAATTCTTTTTTAGCTTGCTGGTAAATTGTTGTAGCTGTGGGTGCTGGTTTCTTTGATTGGACTGGTTTAGCCTGGACTGGCACCATTGCAGACAACAAAAGTAGGCACAAGGAGCTAGTAGTTAGGAGTGTTCTGTCCCAGTTCAGCATTATTGTTGATACCTCTGTAATATAAGGATTATTTTTATACAATAATGCAAAAAATATTTTGTGTAAATTTAAGATTTACAAAAGTACTACAAACCGAAGTCTGCTTAAACGGACTTCGGTTTGTTGGCGTGAGCGACGGTAGTCATGTCAGTGAAGCTGCGTAGGCATAGCCCATCATAGACATCACTGTTACTCAGACATACAAGTTAGCTCGATATTTACAGTTTGTGTTGGCGTAATTGCTCTACTATATAATCTTGCAGTTCTTGTTTTTCTCTGTTACTGGCATTTCGTTGATAAGTTCTTCCTGTTTCTTGAATAAACTTACGTTTCTCGCTTGGAGAAGATTTGACTTTACCTCCAGTTCCTTGCAGCTTTTGCTGTAATTCTTCCCAAGTCTTTTCGCCCACACTTTCGCCTAGTTTGACAAGTACCTTTGGTAGTAATGTTTTTGCCTCTCTTTGAAAATCTTCTTCTGTCTCAAGGGAAGCTAAATCTATATTGCTGAAGTCGATATCGATTTGAAACTTACTCATAGAATTGTATTTGTTCTTTTAACGATTATTACCACAATGAGGAAAAGATAAGTTTTATTTTGCTATCAATCGTAGATAGGATACGAAGATAGCATGATTGAGCAGCTAGTAGATGGTAGGGATCGGTTAACTTTGCACTGACAAGTATCGCCAATGCTTTGCGCGTGGGCGTTTGCCTGCTTGAACCTATGAAATAAACTATATGGAAGCTTTCGTCACGAATTTGACGACTGTACTTGCTACAGCAGTTGATATCTTTACTGGCATTATCATTGGTATAGCCGTCTTGGAAGCCGTAGCCAAGATCCTGGTTTTTTTCTTCAGCCGCCGTAAAAAGTTGAATGAGGCTAAAGAGGAAATTCGGCTATCGCTGGGTATGTGGCTGGCTCTTTCCCTTGAGTTTGCATTGGCTGCCGACATTTTACGTAGTACGATCGCTCCAACTTGGGACGAAATTGGTAAACTAGCTGCCATCATTGCGCTACGAACAATTCTGAATTTCTTTTTGGCAAAAGAAATTGAGCAAGCAAAGAATAAAAAGAACGAGATCAAGGATGAATCTTTTTAATTTCTCAGTATGGGCAGTAATCATCCAGTTTTTAGGTTCTTTAGCGATCGCTGCTTATGTCTTCGCTGCCATCTTTTCTCTAATTTTCAGGTGTAATGTCTATCAGGCAAGACTTATAGTAGCAGAAGGGGTGGTAACAAGTTTAAACTTTATGGTTGCAGCAACTCTGCTAAAGACAATTAATCTGCGAACTTGGAGGCAAATTTTAGTCTTTAGCTTAATCCTATCAATCCGCATCTTTCTTAAGAAGTTATTTGTGTGGGAGAAAATGCAAATTTTGACAATAAAATCTCGCGTTTAATGAGTCAAAAAAGTTTTTACTAATAATTTAAGACTGCCATATCAGAAAGATTTTACATATAGTTAATGCCTGCATAACCAGGTTAGCAATATTAAAAATGCTATCTTGAAAGCAAAGGTCATTTGCTCAATTTTTGAGGAAAAAACTATGACTACAACGCTCAAAGAGTCTAGTTCTATCGAGTCATTGCTAGGTAAAGAGGCTGAAGACCTGCTTACCTACAAAGCAAAGGTTTCTCAAGATTTACTACACTTGCCAGGGCCAGACTTTGTAGATCGAATCTGGATCAACAGCGATCGCAATCCTCAAGTATTGCGTAATCTCCAGTTACTTTATTCTACTGGTCGTCTGGCAAACACAGGTTATCTCTCAATTTTACCTGTAGACCAAGGTATTGAACATTCTGCTGGTGCGTCTTTTGCGCCCAATCCAATTTACTTTGACCCAGAAAATATTGTTAAATTAGCGATCGCCGCAGGTTGCAATGCTGTTGCTACCACTTTAGGAGTATTGGGTATAGTTTCGCGCAAGTATGCTCACAAAATTCCCTTCATTGCCAAAATCAATCACAACGAATTGCTGACTTTCCCCAATCAATTTGACCAGGTATTGTTTGCTGATGTAGAACAAGCTTGGAATTTAGGGGCGGCGGCAGTAGGTGCGACAATCTACTTTGGTTCAGACCAGTCTACCAGACAGATTCAGGAAATCAGCAAAGCTTTTAAACGCGCCCATGAATTAGGGATGGCGACTATTCTCTGGTGCTATCTGCGGAATAACGCTTTTAAACAAGATAAAGATTACCACCTTGCTGCTGACCTCACCGGACAGGCAAATCATTTAGGTGTGACGATTGAAGCTGATATCATCAAACAAAAGTTACCCGAAAATAACAATGGTTACGGTGCAGTTGCCAAAGCCAGTGGTAAGAGTTACGGCAAAACAGATGAGCGCGTTTATACAGAGTTGACAACCGATCACCCAATTGATTTAACTCGTTACCAAGTACTAAATTGCTACTCTGGGCGTGTAGGGTTGATTAATTCTGGTGGCGCGACTGGTAAGAATGACTTCGGCGAAGCAATTCGCACCGCCGTGATCAACAAACGCGCTGGTGGTTCGGGATTAATTTCTGGGCGAAAGACTTTCCAGCGTCCCTTTGAGGAAGGTGTGAAGTTATTTCATACCATTCAAGATGTTTACTTATCGCCAGATGTGACGATCGCTTAGGGAGTGGGGAAGGGAATAGGGTACAGATTACAGATTACAGATTACAGATTACAGATTATTCACTGTCACCTGTCACCTGTCACCTGTCACCTGTCACCTGTCACCTAATCCCCCATTGCTATCTAACATTTCTCACTAAGAAATCTGGTTGACCACAACTTTTTCGCGATCGCTTCAAAATCTCGGCACTACAAATACCAGGTTCACCATTTTTGGAATAACAAAAGAAGACTTCTTGTAAAAACCTTCCCGAACCAGAACAGAAAGGTGCTACACCATCAGCAGTAATTTTATTATTAGCACTCACAAATGAATTTTTAAAATTTGTAATAGTGGTACGCAAAGGTTTATTGGGACGATTATAAGCTGCGGGAATAGCGATCGCATCTTTTAAGTTTTTACTCAATGTCAAGTATTCCGCAGGAGTTTTCCCCGAACAAGTACCATGTTTTTCCCATTCATGATCGTAAAGTTTATTACTAGGATACAAATTGGGAAACCGTTGCTTTACTTCCGACGGTAGTTTTTGCGTGGAACAATTAGCAGGATAACCAGTTTGGTACTGTGGCCACAAACCATGTAATACAAAACCAAGTTTCCTTCCAGAACCGCACTGCTGCGGGTCACGGGTACCATTTTTTGCACAATAATCCGGCGACCAGGAGAGTGTCAGTACATAAAAATCAAATTTACCTGGAGTACCGCGATTTTGAGCAATGGCAGCATTAGGTATAAAAAGATTAGTAATTAACAGAGAAGATGTAATTAAAAGTTTCTTAATCTGCATAAAAACAGTTAGTTTGCACTAAAAATCAAGTTATATACGATACATTCTTAAGAGTCAATAATCAAACTGCTTCGCGGAGTCATTTGTCATTAGTCCTTTGTCATTAGTCCTTTGTCATTAGTTATTTCTTATTCTTCCCTGCTCCCTCATCTCCCCGATTATCAACGAATTCAGAAAAAGCAAATCTCGGTAATGATTCTGGGATATCCTTAGATAAGTGAAAGATTTGCCAAAAAATAGTAAGAATGAAGCTGGCAGCAAGAGTAAGTCAGGTAACACCTTCATTGACCTTAGCGATCGCAGCCAAGGCTAAGGCACTGAAGGCAGAAGGAATAGATGTTTGTAGTTTTAGCGCTGGAGAACCAGATTTTGATACCCCAGCGCATATTAAAGCCGCAGCAGTCAAAGCTTTGGATGAAGGCAAAACCAAGTATGGTGCAGCAGCCGGAGAACCAAAGTTAAGGGAAGCGATCGCCCATAAGCTCAAAAATGATAACGGTCTTGATTACAAGTCGGAGAATGTCATCGTCACCAATGGCGGTAAGCATTCTCTGTACAACTTGATGGTGGCGCTAATCGATCCAGGTGATGAGGTAATTATCCCTGCACCCTACTGGCTAAGTTATCCCGAAATGGTGACTTTAGTCGGTGGAGTTTCGGTAATTGTACCCACAGATGCCACAACGGGTTATAAAATTACTCCCGAACAACTCCGTAAAGCAATCACCCCCAAGACAAAGTTATTTATCCTCAACTCTCCATCTAATCCCACAGGGATGGTTTACACGCCAGACGAAATCAAAGCACTGGCGCAGGTAGTAGTTGATGCAGATATCTTTGTCGTCTCTGATGAGATTTACGAAAAGATTCTCTACGACGGTGCAGAACATATCAGCATCGGTTCTCTTGGAAAGGAAATTTTTGACCGCACTTTGATCAGTAATGGGTTTGCAAAAGCTTATTCTATGACTGGTTGGAGACTCGGCTATTTAGCGGGGCCAGTGGAAATTATTAAAGCAGCAAGTACCATCCAAGGGCATAGTACATCTAACGTGTGTACCTTTGCTCAATATGGTGCGATCGCAGCGCTACAAAGTTCTCAAGATTGCGTCGAAGAAATGCGCCAAGCCTTCGCCAAACGCCGACAGGTAATGCTAGACAGACTCAACGCCATTCCCGGATTGAGTACTGCAAAACCAGATGGCGCGTTTTATCTGTTCCCTGATATCAGCAAAACCGGTCTAAAATCCCTAGAATTTTGTGACGCTTTGTTGGAAAAACATCAAGTTGCAGTCATTCCTGGAATTGCTTTTGGCGCTGATGACAACATTCGCCTTTCATACGCTACAGATATGGCAACCATTGAAAAGGGAATGGATAGGTTAGAGAAATTTGTCAAGTCACGTATTTAGTTGTCATTTGTCATTTGTGAGGAGAACTTATTAACTCTTCAATTTTTTACTCCACCTTTTCAACTCGAACTGGTGGAGTTTATTTTCAAGCCTCAAATTAGTTCCCAAAATACTTTTACTTAGAACTTATCAAACGTGGAAAGGACTTGATGAGTACAACTCCTCCAACCAAGGCAAAAATTGATCCTAAGCCAGTTAACATAACAGGTAAAAACCATAGACTTAGCCAAGATTTTATCATGGCAGAATTTGGCTTTTCTGGACTGTATAATATTTCTACCTGCTGACCTTTAGTAAACTCTGGTGGGTTGCTGCCTGAATTTGATTCAAAAACCGTTGCTTCCCCAGAACGAGCGGTAAATTTTATTACTGGATAGTAGGCATAAGAAGAACGACCTTTCCTATCAGTTGATGAACGTTGCACCAAATCAATTATTGTCCCTTGTGCTGGTATTGCTGAGGTAACAAAGGAACGAGTATTCAATGCAATCATGATGCCCGTAACGGCAATTATGCTGCCAACACCGCCGAATATTGAACCAAATATACGAAAGAATTTTGTATCTTCATTCATAAAATATTGAAAGGTTTAGTATAGCTAAAAGTTTAGATTGAAAATTTTAGGTTGATATTTTCAGATTAGGTAACAATCGGGGAGAAGTAGGGGAGGCAAATCTTAAGGCTATCACGCCACAGTGCCAACAAAATTTCGTAGGCGATCTTCTCCCCATGCCCCCTGCCCCCTGCCTCTTTCTC
>NZ_JAAGOG010000374.1:0-3346 GCF_010747425.1 Nostoc sp. UIC 10630 | reverse complement strand
ATTTCGTATAGTATAAGTATATTTTTATGTGTAAAAATAATTACATAAAAGTTTTAGAAAAATAATTTTTCTAATTAATTCTGATGATGAATTCTTTTTTCACTTATCTTCTTAGTTTTAGTTATCAGTCCCAAAACCCTTGCTAAGTCTCTATCTTGACTAAAAAACTACCTCTAGTCATATACGAAATGCTTTTTCAAAATAGTGCCTTGCACATATTTAAAGTTAATAGTCCTAATTTAACGGTAAAATTTTTTACTGTAGGGAGAAAAATATGGAGACTTAACTCTTAACTAATTAAGCAAACTCGTAGCGATTTTTACCCAGGTGCTTGGCACGATACATTGCTGCATCAGCTTGTTTGATCAAATTTTCACTATCTTGGCTGTTGTATGGGTAGACACTTATGCCAATACTGGCAGAGATTCGGATTGCATAGCCATCCAAAACAATTGGCTTGGTAATACTGCTTAAGATTTTTTCGGCGACTTTAGCAGCTATCTGGACATTAGGAATTGCCCGCAAAATTATAGTAAATTCATCGCCACCCAAACGAGAAACTGTATCACTAGCGCGTAAAGAGTTGCTGAGTCTTCCAGCGATAGTCATTAGCAAGCGATCGCCCGTCTCGTGCCCCAGAGTATCATTGACTTGCTTAAAGCCATCTAAATCAATAAATAACAGTCCCAGTAACAGGTTATTGTGTTGCGCCCAATGTAATGACTCGTAAAGTTGTTCGGCAAAAAATTTGCGATTGGATAAACCGGTGAGGGGATCGTGATACGCCAAATAACGCAAGTGATCTTCTTTGAGTTTTAATTCATTGTTAGACTGGAATAGTTCAGCAGCAGTCCGCTTCAGATGCTCCTCCATGAGCTTGCGTTGAGTAATATCTCGGATGACCCCAACTAAAAAGAAATTGCCAGCTGCGTCTTTGTGGAGCGATCGCTTAGTGGCAATTTGATGAGTCTGTCCATCTGCATTGGTAAACTCTTCTTCATGTTCCTGGGGCTTTTCAGTTCGGAACACAAGATCATCCTGTTGTCGAAACACATCAGCTTCATGTTTAGGGAAAAAGTCGTAATCTGACTTCTCAATTAACAATTTATTTGGATAACCGATAAATCGACAATAGGCTTCATTTAAAACAATCCACTGGTGTTGTTCATTTTTCACAAAAATTGGATCGGGAATCGTGTTGATTACGTGATGCAAAAATTCTTTAGAACGTTTCCACTCTTCCTGGATATGGGCAATATGACTGATCATCCAAATAGCTGAACTGCCAAAGCTAAACAATGAGGGAACGAGCGGTATCCACAAACCGTATAAAAAAGCAAGGTATGTAGTCAGGGTCAATACAAAGCAAGAAACTAGGATACAAAGCAGACTTCTAGTAGCGTGTCGTATCCGCCATATCGTCACGGCTCCCAGATAAGACCAGATAAAAATCCACAAGTATTCCATTAAGTCAGACCAGAATTTTAATAATGGTCGTCCATCAAGAGCAGCAGATATTAACTCACTAATAAAATAAGCTTGCAGTTGAATCCCAGGTACGGGCTTTGCCGTACCCATTAGACTGCTGGAGTAGGGAATAAATACAAAATCCTGAAGACTAGGTGCAGTAGAACCAATCAGTATAATCCGATCTTTGATTAAGTTTTCTTGGACTTTATCTGCCAGTACATCTTTTATCGATACCTGACGAAAATTACAAATTTCTCTAGATGAACTTTGACATTTAGGTTTGGGAAAATTAGCCAAAATTTGGTATCCTCTATCATCAGCTCCCACATAAGCACCATCATTAGCCTCAAAACGAGTAAATGCTGCTTTACCCAATTGCAAATACTTAGGGTTGTTTTTTGCTTTGGTGGGGGTAATTCCCTTTGGCTTTAAATACAATAAAGCCAACTTGAGGGCAAAACTTTCGTGTAACTGCTCATCAACGTGCCAATACAACAAACTGCGACGTACTTTACCATCAAGATCGTACAGCACGTTATTAAAGCCCACTTGATCCTGATTTAGTCCCAGTGGAGGCAAAACACTAACGTTTTTGTTTTTGTCATTTGCTAGTAATTCAATACCAATTAAGTTGGGCATTGACTTATAAGTATTACGCAGTTCTTGATTACCAGGCTCTACTGGCAAATTTCTGTAGAGGTCTAAGCCAATAGCACGGGGTTTGTGGAAATTTAATTTTTGCAACAACAGTGCAATCTTCGCATCTGGAATCGGCCACGAACGTATTTCGTTCAAATAGGCTTCATCAATCACTACGATTGTAATACGCTCTTCCGGTGGTTCATTTGGACGTAAGCGAAACAATTGATCCAAAGCTGCAAACTCCAAAGATTGCAATAATCCAATGGAGTGCAACAGCACGACGCAGACTGCAACGCTGACGGCAGTAATCAATTCTCTGTGTCCTCGACTAAGCGATTGTTTTAGTCCAAAGATTAACTTTACAAAACGCTTGCCTAGCTGCTGATTCATTCCCATTACCTAGTAGGGAGAAATATTCTCTATTTCCTATAGCTATTAACTATCGGACTAACATATTTTAAGGGGAAGCTAAATAGAGTTTCTAAGAGTTTTTTCAACTCAGCAATTTTCTTCAAGACATTCTGGCATTTGTGAATGTAATAACATATATTAAGGCTGATTTTCTGACCAAACGGCAACTGGGAGTTTTGTGGCTATCAGCACAGATTAATAAAGCTGTTGAAAGGGAGTTTCAGTGAATTTAACACCCAAATGCTTGTCTGGCAAAGCTTATTCAATTCAAGTTGCACATTTGTAATTAATTAAGTATTTTACTTAGAATTCTGGTAACTTTTAACTTCTAACAGACACACCCTTAGGTTTGGTGCTGACATGCTTACATCCCAAGTAGCCCCCAAGTGCTGTAAAAAAATTAAAGTATACATCAAATTAAAGTAAATATATTTGATTAATTTCCTTAAACTTTAAAATATTTTCGGATAAAAGCTGCAGGAAAACTGGTAATTGGCTATTGGACAAGACCTATTATCTATTACCAAAAACAAAACAGCCAACTGGAAACAGACTTTGCTCTATTCATCCAGTTGACTATACTCGGTGCTGTAGCGGTAGTGGGGTGTTTATTCTATTTTAGTGATAAAAAGCACTCCATAATTACATAAACTACACGTAGATAAACCTCAAGTAAAACAAGTGGTGTGGCAGTCTTTTAACTCAGCACTATTCATTCTTATGGGATATGAGCTACACCTTACCACTAGTAGTCTGCCAACCCAAAAATGCTGCGTGATGGCTGGGGAAAGGGGAAGGTGGGGCCCCCACGAAGTGGGGATAA
>NZ_JAAGOG010000373.1:0-3365 GCF_010747425.1 Nostoc sp. UIC 10630 | reverse complement strand
GAGCAGGGGGAGCAGGGGAAGCAGGGGAAGAATAACTATTTCTTGATTCTTGAGCCATACCCAATTCCCAATGCCCAATTCCCAATGCCCAATTCCCAATTCCCAATTCCCAATTCCCAATTCTCAATTCCCAATTCTCAATTCCCAATTCCCAATTCCCAAAATTAAACAGTTGCGATCGCAACACCAAGCCATCCAGCAAAGTTTTTCTGCTGTGTTGAGTCAGGATGCTCAACAGGTTTTACCTGATATCGAGTGGGATGTGGTGACGCGAGGGTAATGGAATAAGTACGCAGTTCGTCTTGATGAAAAACTGTGACTTGGATGGTATCGTTTGCTTGGTAATCCTTCATGCGATCGCTTAAACTACTCGCTGTTACCTTAATCCCATCAATTGCTAACAACTCATCACCTGCATCAATTCCCCCTATTTGTGCAGGTGAATCAGTTTCCACAAACTTAATCATCTCCCGCCCATTCTCTGTATTTATTCTCACACCCAGGTAAGGTTCTTCCTGCTGTTCAGCTACCAACTGCAAGCCAAAGGGTTCTAGATACTGATTAAAAGGTAAATCATCAGTACTATCAACGTAGCGTTTAAAGAAATCAGTCAAATCGATTCCGGCGACAGATTCTATAACTTCCTGCAACTGTTCTGGAGTATAGCCAATTTCATCTTTCCCGAATTGCTGCCACATTTTCAGCATTACGTCATCGAGGGAACGCTGATTGTCATGAGTAGAGCGAATCAGTAAATCCAGCAATAACGATACCATTTCTCCCTTTAAATAGTAAGAAATTTGAGAATTACCGCTATTGGCATCGGGGCGATAAAGTTTTATCCAGGCATCAAAACTCGACTCGGAAACGGGTTGTACCTTGCGTCCCGGTGTCGTTTCATATCTGGTAATTTCTTTGCTCAAGTTATTCAAATACGACTTAACATCATAAATTTCTGCCCGCAAAGGAATTAACAAGTCATAGTAACTAGTAGTACCTTCACAAAACCACAATGATGGTGTGTAGTTTTCCTGGTCATAATCAAAAACTTCTAATGCTTTTGGGCGAATTCGTTTGACATTCCACAAGTGAAAGAACTCGTGTGCAACCAATTGCATAAAGCGATCGTACTTTTCCTGAGTGCGAAATCCAAAACGTTGGTAAATTAACGAGCAAGAGTCTTTATGCTCCAAACCGCCAAAAGCTTGGCTAAATAAATGTAGCAAAAACACATATCGTTCATAAGGTAAACCCCCGAACATCTGCGCTTCTACCTGAATAATTTTTTGGATATCAGCAATCATTTGCTGAACTTGGTAATTACCTTTCCCCCAAATTGCCAGTTCATGGGGTTTTCCCAAGACCTCAAATTTATACAATTGATGGCTACCAATCTCAAAGGGAGTATCCACCAAAGTATCAAAATCGCTTGCCCAGAAAGTATTTGTTTCCTCACCTACGGGAGGTAGAGCAGTTGTTACCTGCCATTCCGGGTATGGCGGTACGATGGTAACGCGAATGGGTTGCTTATCCCAGCCCGGTAGCCTAAAAAATAATGCTGCACCATTGAAATAACCGTGGGTAGCATCCAAGTGATTTGTCCGTACCGATAGCTCATTGGCAAAAATGCGGTAACGTACAGTTAATTCTGAAACACCTGTTTTATCCACTTGCCAGTGATTTTTACTGATTTTCTGCCAAGGTAAAGGCTTACCCTCTGCAAAAACCACAAAATCCTGTAAATTCTTGGCATATTCTCGAACTAAGTAGGAACCGGGTGTCCATACCGGTAATTTTAAATCGAGAATCGGCGAGGGGTAATCGACAATGCGTAAAGTTACCTCAAACAGATGGGTTTCTGGTTGAGACATTGCTACTAAGTAATGAATTGTCGGGCCAGTTTCCTGGATATATGCGTTGGGACGAGTTGCTGTTGCTTCAGTCATCTTGGTGCTGAGTTAATAATCGATAGGTAATTTCTCTCATGATGACAAATTTGCATGTTAAGTTTCGCGTTTTATTGGGTGCGGTAGTCAGAACTTAGTTTATTTGCCACTTTGCAACTAATCGCCTGCTGCCAAAGCGATCTTTGCAACTTCCAAAATATTTGTATTAATTTTCACACAATTCAGGTAAGGCTAAGACTCTTTATCAAAGTCAAATTTTTAACGTAGGCGCAAAGCGGTGAGCCAGTCCGGTGGACGGGTTCCCCGGCATAAAAGAACTGGCAAACCCGTAGGGCTTGCCGCAGGCTACCGCAGAGGCGCAGAGGAAACAGAGAGAAGAGAAGAAATGCTTAACCCAAGCGTATTGGGCAGTTGTTTATTGAATTCGGGCGGTTGTTTATTGAATTCGGGCGATTGTTTCTTGAATTCGGGCGATTGTTTCTTGAATTCGGATAAGCCTCAACAAATTCACGCAATAAATAAAATGTTTTTTGTGCTAAATAATTTTAACAATACTGAATATTGCGGGTGTTAATCACCTTGATTTTGTTTATCCTAATGGTGTAAAGACAAGGATATAAGCCAGTTTTTATCCTAGTGCATGATTAACAAAAGGAAAGTTATTTATGTCACGTCCAAAACGTGGGTCTAAAGTACTTGATAGGGCACAGCGTCGGATTGCGGCTTTGAAATCGATTAGTTCCACCTTAGATTTAGGTAATGGAGTCACTATTGACACCTTTGCCGCCGCCATCAAAAAAACACAGGAAAAGTTGGAAGCTTATAACTCCAGCCTCTCCACGGTGGATCTAACTCAGGGAATCTTAGAATTAGCCGAAAAGTCGCTGATGGAACTAACAGAACATGTCTTAGTCAGCGTAGCTGCAAGGTATGGCAAGAATAGCGATGAGTATAAAATGGCAGGGGGCGTTCGTCGCAGCGAACGCAAGCGTCCAGTGCGGAAGCCTAAGCAAGAGGTTGTTATTTGATAAAGACAATACATTTGGGGTTTTTTGACACTCTCCCGAATTCAAATCGGGAGATTCTTGCTTAGGTAGTGAAGCAATCGATAAATATTATATTGGCTCTCTTTTGGGCGATCGCTTAACAGCTACAAAATCTTTTGCCAGTTAGCTTTTAGAGCTTGAGTAAGCTATGAACCTGTATTAAAAATACTATGTCCTAACCATCCCAAACCCAAGCCTAGACTAGAAGTGCTAGCTAAAATTAAAAAAGTATGAACCTTGTTAAAAGATTTTAGTAATTCATCTCTAGCCACAGCTACCACAGCCACAGCCACAGCCACAGCCACAGCTGCCACAGCCCAAGCCCCAGCCCCACCCGCCGCAGCCGAAGCCCAAGACCCCGCCCCCGCACCAGACCACGCCAACTCCCCAGAAACCGCAACAGACACACCCA
>NZ_JAAGOG010000372.1:0-3366 GCF_010747425.1 Nostoc sp. UIC 10630 | reverse complement strand
CTTGAAATTACTCATGCGATCGCAGTCATGAACACCTGGGAAAAAACCAAAGGGGGATGGACGAACCTGATGCAGCGCTATAACCAGGCATTGCAAACAGAAAAACAGCCCCTACCCCAATTGCATACTGCTACGACAAAAAGCCCAAGTAACACCACTAGCATCACGCTCGAAGATGCTTTGGCACAAGATCATAAGCGCCGTCAGCAAGAGCAATCCATTCGGGTTCCATCCAATGGGTATCAGCACAGCCCACAAATGCTGGAGCTAAAGGCAAAACTTCAAGCCAAAGCAAATGAGCCAAAAGTTTCGAGCAACTCCAAACCATCTTCCACCACGAATTTGAGAGAAGTTGAAGCGCAGTTAAAATTAGCACTAAGAGCATGATTATGCACCCTAATCAAGACAATGTAGTTTCTTTTGCCCCTGACCGAAATCAAGTCAACTTGCCTCCACAAAATATCGAAGCTGAAGAAGCGATTTTGGGCGGGATTATGCTTGACCCAGAAGCGATGACTAGAATCAGCAATCGCCTAATAACCCAAGCCTTTTACATCAGCGCCCATAAAGATATCTATCAAGCCGCAGTCCAACTTCATGCTACATACCAACCCACAGATTTACTTTCTGTCACCGCATGGTTGACTGACCACAATTTGCTCAATCGCATTGGTGGCAGAAATAAGTTAGCGACTCTGGTAGACCGCACTGTATCCGCCGTCAACATTGATGCTTTGGCGGATCTGGTGATGGAGAAATATCGACGGCGGCAGTTAATCAAAGCAGGGAACGAAGTTGTCAAACTCGCTTACGAAACAGAAACTGAACTACCACTTGTACTAAACCTTGCTGAGGCGGAAGTTTTCGGCGTTACCCAAAATCAAAGCGATGAACGCTGCAAGGTTTTCTCAGCGCAAGACATGGGCATTGAACTTTTTCAAAAGTTGGAGATGGGGAATATGGCAGGTGACAGAGTTGGCTGGTACGACCTCGAAAATATCACCGGTGGCATTTATCCGAGCAGCTTAGTTGTAGTGGCTGCTGAGTCGCACATGGGGAAAACCCATTTTATGATTTCTTACGCTTACGAAATCATGACCAAACTTGGAAAACCAGTTCTGTATGTAACTCCAGAAATGGATAAGAATCAACTCAATGCCCGAATGCTAGCCCGAATCACAGGCGTAGACGCTTCTATGATCCAAACCAATACTCAGTGCTACTGGGAGCAAATAGCACAAGGCATAGGACAGATGGTGGAGTTGCCTTGGAAGGTTTACGAGCATTCCTCCCCTACAACCACAATGATTGCAAGTGCAGTGCGGCGTGCCATTGCCGAATTTGGTGGTTCTATTGGGGCTGTGTTTATTGATTACTTGCAGCAGATTCCTCTGGAATCCGGTGGGAACATGGCTTTTGAAGTCGGCAAGATTACCCGCCAGATTCGGGATATTGCCAAGTCTCACAAAATCCCTGTTTTCTTGGGCTGTCAAATCAATCGGGGAAATCAAACAACGGCTGATAAACGCCCCAATCGTCATCTGTTACGTAATTCTGGCGAAATCTTTGAGGTTTGTGACCAGTTAATTATGCTTTACCGGGATGCCGTGTATACGAAAGACCCAAGTGACCGCACTATCGAGTTGATTGTTGAGAAAAACCGCCTTTACGGTAAGCTCGGTACTGCAACGATGTTGTGCGATTTATCGACCTCGAAATTTTTGAACTTGGCGAGGTGAACGCGATGGAGTTAATTAATTGGCTGTACTGCTGCCGCCGTTGCGATCGCGTAAATACTCCCAAATTCTGCGGATTTCTTCTTGAAAAGCTTGACGGTCGCGCTCTGCTTGAAGCAAGGAAGCAAGTAAAACTTCTCGATCGCGGTCAGCTTGAATTTCAGTTTCCCTTATGGTTTGACGGTCACGTTCAGCATCTCTTTGAGCAACGCGTAATCCTTCCTGATGGAGGCGTGCAATGTCAGCCAATTCCCTAATGGTACGCTCTAACCTAGCAATGGTTTGCGAGTTACCCCTTGTTTCTCGCCTGTTAGCATTTTGTACTGTCCTCAGTAAATCCAGTTCGTCACCGATCTCTTCTAGACGAGTATCAATATTATCAAACCTTGCACTTATATCTTCCGGTGGAAAAGCGTTTGTCATAATCCCTCCTTCTTCTTTCTATTCTCGCAAAAATTCACAACTACAAACTTTATGAGTACAACATATCAACAACTCTTTTCTAAATGGGCAACTCTCGCTCCTGATGAGTGTTTATCTACTGAGCGCGATTACAAGTTCAAGCTCCGAATTTTACCAGATGTTGAAAAGTGCAATTCTCTCACTGCTAGTCGCCTAATTATTACTGAGAACTTAGAAACACATTTAGCCAATCGACGTGATTTTACAATTCAATTGTTGAATTTTGTGCTACTGACAATTATTCAGCACTGTGCGGCTCGACAGTCCAGTATCAGCTTCAGCTTTACAGAACTTGGGACTATTGCCACAATCTGCAACGGACTGCGTTCACAGCCACATCCACATCCAGCAATCGCGGCATTAGACGCATATATTCAATTGCTGGAGTTTTAAAACCCGTGAAAGCGCTATCCGTTCGTCAACCCTGGGCATGGGCAATCATTTATGCTCTCAAAAACATAGAAAACCGTGGCTGGCCTATTAATTATCGCGGCGACATTCTGATTCACGCTGCAAAAACCTGTACCAAGAAAGAGTATCAGCTAGCGAGAGAATTTGGCCATTGCATGGGGGTAGTAATCCCAGAACTAATCTCTCTACGTCTCGAATTTGCCGCAAAAAATTGGGCAGGCTTCATACTCCACAAATTAACCGTGAAGCCAAACGACTATCCAAAAAAGCCTGCCCAATTTTTCAGGACTAGGCTCCGTGTGGGTCAAGTTATTGGCATTGTCACAATAGTTAATTGCAAGTTTTCACAAGTTGCGTCTGGTTGGGGGATGCCTGAGCAATACCACTGGCAGTTGGAGAATCCCCGCGAGATTACACCAATTCCTTACATTGGGCGGTTGGGGATTTTTGAAGTACCTGATGATTTGGTCATGGAGGTAGCTGCTTGATTAAAACAATCCCAAGCCATACGCTACCTCCAAGGACACTGCAACAACAGAGGGCAATCAAGGAAGATATCATCGCCTTTATCAAAAAAGCGAAAGCCAAAAAGACATCACCAAAATTAGATGTCTGCAACAATTTTGATAACACAAAACTAAAACCAGTTCTTCCAGATGATGCACCGATCGCTGTAGTACTAGACTTGTCCGAAATATTAACTTAGGAAAAGAAAAATGGTAAAACGTTAAATTGAACGTCTACTACTTTTCAGAAT
>NZ_JAAGOG010000065.1:0-37520 GCF_010747425.1 Nostoc sp. UIC 10630 | reverse complement strand
TTTTTTACCTCTTCAACATCTTCCAGTCACCAAATTCTCATTAGCTCAATAATTCCCAATAATTCCCAAAAGTCACCCGATTTATCCCCATATTTGCCAACGAGTTTTAAACACGCTAATTAGTGCATAAGCTCTGTAATCCATCTTTTTTTGACGCACAGTACGCCATATTTGGCGGAAAGTTTTTGACAGCCAAAACCGAAAAAGAAAAAAATAGCCCTCAAAAAAGACTACTAATAAACTACATAAGCACGACAAAAGCCGCCTCAGAGTTCACCCCTCTGAAACTGCGGCTATTGTTCAAATATTCTTCGCTCAATCTCCTCCAAAAATCGCATCTAATTCTTGAGATGAAGCCTGACCTTGAACTATTGAAGCAGGTCTGATTGAATCAGCCGCTTCCCCTGAAAGCTCAGGCTCGGATAAAACATCAAAATTAACCAAACAGCTGATCCATGAACTCAACTGATTCTTCACCAGCAATCAAACTTGAGTGCGGAGTTTCTGCTTGCTCAACAGTTGATGGCGTTAGTGTTGATAGATTCGCACTATCCCCAGTGCCGTCCTTTTGAGCGATTGCCACTGACACTGCACTCTGTGCTGGAGCCGCATTTAATGGCACAGACACACAGCTATAAACACTCGCCTCTAGCCCCAACTCCAGCGCCATAATGCCAAAATGACTTTCTGCCATTCGCCGTGAAATTAAATATGAATTTGTCAATTGCTGCTTTTCGCAACCCCCCAACTTATACTGAGCGCGTGGCAGAAAATACATCACCAACATTTCTTCTAGCAATCTCTTAGCAACAGTTACCTCCAAAGAATTGAGGTAATCAGCCACCACAGCTAAAGGCGTATTTTCCATCGGTTGAAAGCGAGGCAGTGACAGACTCTTACGCAGTTTTTTCGCTCTTGTCACTTTTTACAACCTCTTTAGTTTTATCCAATAGCTGATCCATCATGCCAAAGCAATCGATTAATCGAAACGCTAACCCCCTGTTTGGCCCAAAACCAATTTTAAAAGTGCGCTCAATTTGCTCATTTATCTCCGACAACCACACCAACTGAGCATAAGGCCCTATTTCTTGTTGGGAATAATTCGTTTTCTGTCTGTAGCTTGGTGCGCGTTCACCCCGAAATAGCTTTTTTTCATTAGTTCCACAAGGTACACAGTTGAAATAATGCTCTAGTTCCGGTTCGATGAAAGCCGCCGCACCGCCACCGATAATTATTTGTTTTGGCCATGTTGGTAGATTTTTCTCCAGCCACTTTTTCAACCGCAACCAATAAGCATTCGTTGCCGCGACAAGAGCTACTACAATATCTTCCAGTTCGCGCTGCCGTAAAGACTCATCCCGCGCCGTGGCTAACATTTGAATTGCCTTCAATTTGCGCCAATTGGGATGTTTTGTGTTCACATGTGGCGACTCATATTCATATATTTCATTTTTCGCCTCAGACAAAGCATCAAATATCGCCTGTGCCAGTTGGTCACGTCCAATCCCTGACACTCGTGAGCAGACATCATCTAATAAAGAACTAAACCCCAGCAATGGGCTATCGGCACTCTTGCGTATCCCCTTATCAAAACAAAGTAATGTTGTGTTGCGATGACCCAACATCAAAATAGCGACTTGATTTTGTTGAAACCAACTCACTCCTTTGGTTTTGGTATATATGCCTAATAGTCCCGCCCCTTCTGGACGGCACAAAAAATTCTCACTTAGCGTTATGTCCCAAGCCTGACCACGAAATTTAAAGGCTTTCAACATCTGTTGTAATTGCGAAAAGAAACGTTTGTGATCGTTATATTCATTCCAAGGCAGCAAAAATGCCAAATCTAATATGATTTTTGGCGACTCGGCGTTTCGCTTTTTGATCGCGACATTATGTTTTTGTAAAATTACACCCACCGCCGCCAGTACCTTATATAAAGCATTTTCGTATTTGCGCTCATGAATCCGATCCACCGCCGCAAATTCAAGAGCAAATTCACCCACAATAAAGATGCTGTCCTGCCATTCTAAGTAGGCTTGGTGTTCTGGCAGAGGCATACCGTTCCACACCTGATTGTCCTGATAACGTTGAAAATCAGCCTTCGTTATCTGTTCCACTTCAGGAGACATGACTATTAACTGTGGCTCCTTCCAACCATTAGACTTATAAATAATTTTTGTGCCAGAGCCACCGACATCTATAGATACAGCAAGATTAATATGTGAGGCCATTTTTATGCTGATATTTGAGGGCTAACTGCACTCTAGCGTAAGCAGCGAAATATTGCCCATGAGTCTGTATAAAGTTTGCACAACTTAACGGCGTTTTCTGTGCATAAGCTGTGCAATTAGTCAAAAGAAACGAGATTTTCGGCTCAATTACCAGACAGTAAAATTGTGCATAGGCTGTGCAACAAGCTGTAGATATAAGTGCGGCAATAAGAGCAGTAAAATAGCCGCGCTTGCGCTTGTCGTCTACATTTGAAGTGCGGCAGTAGCCACAAGCGCAGTGACAGCACAGAGACTATGACTGTGCGGTTGGGGACAATGGCGGAGGAATTTCGCGCTGGTTGGCTATGATAATTGTGTACCCACTACACCTTTTTGCCCTGACGGGTGGCTTACGCCATTTCTCCCTGACGGTCGAAACAAAAAGGTTCCGTGGGGTCTGCGACGCAATTACACTCAATTACTCAAAAAGTGGCATGGCTTACGCTATTGCACGGATTAAAAAGCTCAAGCGCAGTAACTTGGCAGGCAGTGAAGCACACACCGCACGGGAGCGAGAAACGCCCAACGCTAATCCAGATAAACAAAATATCAGATTCATTGGCACTAACAACCGAACGCTCTCATTAGATCAGTTGGTGATGGAAAAGATAGGGGAGCAGAAACGGAAGATTCGCCCCGATGCGGTTTACTGCACTGAGATTTTGTTGACTGCCAGCCCCGAATATTTCCGCCCCAACTGCCCAACACAAGCGGGTTACTATGAGCAGGACAAAGTTGACTCCTGGCTTTCTGCATCCAAACAATGGTTAGAGTCGCGCTACAGCGATCGCATTGTCAGGGCAGAATTACATTTAGATGAAGCGACACCCCATATTCACGCTTACTTTGTCCCCCTCGATGAAAAAGGGCAACTGAGGGCCAAGCACTTCTTCGACGGTCGCTTGAAGATGAGGCAGTTTCAAGATTCCTACTCCGAGGCTACAGAACATCTGGGGTTAGAGCGTGGCATTAAGGGCAGTAGGGCGCAACACCAGGACATTAAGGACTTTTACAGCGTTGTTAATGCTGGTATAGAACCAGATATCAGCCTCACCCAGTTGCAATTGCAAGCCAAAGCAGCTGACCGGGATAGGGCGCAAGCCAAAAAACAGCAGATGGAAGCCACCGCCAAGGCTTTGGCTCTTGAAAATGAACTCAAAGACAGACGCATCAAGGAATTAGAGGCACAAGTAGCTTTTTGGCAGCAGCAAACTCAACAACTGCGCGACTTGGACTTAGAGGATGTCGCCTGGGAGTTGGGGCTAGATTATGATCAGCAACGGTGGCGGGGTCACGGACACATCATTAATATAGATGGGCCCAAATTCTACGACTTTGCCCCCGATCAACAAAAGGGATCAGGTGGTGCAATTGACTTGGTAATGCACGTTAATCAGTGCAATTTCCGGCAAGCGGTTGTCTGGTTAGATGAGCGATTCGGTGAAGCTGGTGTAGAACGTGCAGCGATTGCTCACGTTAAGAATAGGGCGGCTGACATTATCCAAACTGAACCACGTCCCCAATTCGCCCCACCTGTTGAAGATAAAAGCAATTGGTCTGCCGTTGAAAATTACCTCACTCAAATTCGTGGCATCCCCTCTGACTGTATTCAAATGCTTCATAACCAGGGGCTAGTTTACGCTGATGATCAACAAAATGCTGTTTTTGTCATGCGGAATCTTGATGGTCAACGTA
Organism: Nostoc sp. UIC 10630; assembly: GCF_010747425.1. NCBI lineage: Bacteria > Bacillati > Cyanobacteriota > Cyanophyceae > Nostocales > Nostocaceae > Nostoc > Nostoc sp. UIC 10630. The sequence continues at coordinate 33,555 of NZ_JAAGOG010000065.1, read as the reverse complement.
ACGGTGCATTCCTACGAGGAACTAGGGGGGAGAACAACAGCTTTAAAGGATACTCTAAAGGCACTAAACGCAGTGATAGCTGGTTTTACTTCAGTTTGGGGGGCAAGGCTACCGATAAAACCTCAACAGCGATTCTGTGCAAGTCCCCCATCGATGCTATCTCAAGAGCCATGCTGGAATATCTTATCAGGGGCGATGTTCCACCCGAACGAACAGTCTATATGGCTATTGATGATATCAAGAGCTTACCGCTTGAGCGATTGCAGAAAGTTCCTAATATACTGGTGGCGTTTGGTAACGATAAAAGCACTGATGCGACAGCACAGCGTGTATTAGAACTAATGCCACAGTCCCAAATCAAAAAATCTAAAGCCAGTGATTGGAATCAGCAGCTACTTGATTATGGGCAGCAGTTAAGGCAACAGCAGCAACAGCAGCAACAGCAGCAGTCGGAAGATTTGAGTCTTTAAAAGCTGTTTCCATAATAATGTAGTTTTTTAGTAGCCATTTTTGATGCCTTTTTTTTCAAATCCTTTTTGACTCAAAAAACTTGAGTTGACCTTCGTTATCAGGAAATCCTTAGCGAATAAGGCTTTTAAGTTTATCCCGATTTTTTGTTCTGATGATACTCATACCCCTACTCGACCGCATACGTTTTACCTTTGGTGGTTGGATTAGGGTTTTACTTTGGTGGTTGATTTTTTGGTGGTTGGGTTACTGGTAAGTTTGGGTCAAGTTTTTTTGAATAAAATTCGTGTTCTATCCCCTATAGGAGAACACGACCTCTATAACCCGCATGGTTAAGCCATTTTACCTTTCCGCGTAGACCCTATTTTTTAAATTTAAAGCTTACGCGGAAATAATTATTCTCAATAAAGTTAAATAATTATCAAGCTAGTTGATGGCTGATTAAAGATACTAAAAGTTTTACTGAATAAAGTGCAATTATGCAATTCTTAGTATGACACTTTGTGAATTGTCAACACTGTACAACTTTGATAACTGTCTACAATAACGTTTTTTTCATAATATTGTGTTCCAATGAAAGAAGTGTCCTAATTACTACATTATTTATGAACAAAGAAATTGCTCTATTTACTATGTTTGCTGTAGTTTTTGTGGCTTTAGCTATGCGTAGTGTGGTAGATGCTGAAGCTCAAACTGTATTACTTGAATATTCAAAACTATTTCTAGCGGGATATTTGGGTTACTTGTTGAAATAAAAAGCCTCTTACCAGATTGACTGACAAGAGACTTGGATTATAATGTTGTTCTCAGACTAGCATATCGCGTGCGATAGGCAACCTTCCCCAAAAAGGTTGTCTATTCTAATTTGTAGGTAGTTCTAGTTGTTCTATTGTCTCTTGAGTTGTTACAGTCTCTACTTTGGGTTTAGCTTTATTCTTAGCCTTACCATTGCCTTTACTGTTATTCTCAACTACTTTATCAACTGGTTTATCAGCTACCTTGAACAATTGGATGGTTTTAGCATCTATCTGCCAAAATCCTTTACGTTTACCTTCAGTAGCTTTGCTTATCTTGGCAATGTAGACATTGTTTTCAATGGATTCTAAATATCCTTGAATATCTAATTGCATTCCTTCTTCTACTGCAAAACCTTCTTCATCCTCATTAATATCAGCTACTTCAAAACCTTCTTCATCCAAAGTACTCCCTACTTCTGGCAACACAAAACCTAACTTACCAAGCGTAAAACCTAACAGTATAGAGTTTTTGAAGCAATACCCTGATATTGATTCAGATGAAACCTTCTCAGTAATGCTAAAAGATGGAACAGTAGTTGATAAGGCAGGTGCAGATATATGGGTAAGTACCTTTACCTTGAACAATACAGATGAAAATCAACAGCCCGATACTGACAACATTAGTCACGATTAGCCTTATAGAGCTTGTTTCAATCCCTGCCACTGGACAGTAAGAATTTTTATTTACTTATCAGAACACCATTTCTAATAAGTAAAATTTCCCAAAGATAGCTAAATCCTACGAAAATTGCCAAAAATCATTGATATCGGAAGAATGATTGATATCGGAAGAATGATTGATATTAGTGGTAGTATCTGAGCATTCTTTTTGAATAATCCAATGAAAACCAAAAAACTAGACAAAAGCTTGTTTGAAGAAATCAGGGATACTGAAGCCACAAAAATTAGTGGTGGTGTGAATTTTGAAAGAATACGACCCAATGACGATGGTAGAGTCACTTTACCATCGAGAATGGCGAGAATCGATGATTTGTCATGAAGAGCTAATGGTTAAAAAGATGAGCGAGTTTTTTAATCTCGCTCCTACAGTGCCCATGCCTTTGCTCAAAACAAGGTATTTTCATAGCATTCAGGTTAGTCTCAATTCCAAGCGCGTACAGATTTTCCCAAATTGGCACCGTGATGCCTAATTCTGCCATTGAGGTAAATTTTTAGTTCGTATACTAAGTTTTTTTTGACGAACTCTCTACCGCGCACCTCAATACAATAGCAGTCAGCCTAAACGGTCGGCATTACAACTGGTACAAGCATTTACAAAAGTTAAGTTTGCGATCGCGTTGGGGTACTAACAAATCTAGCTAGTAAACATCCTTTGGTAACGTTCCGTTCCAAGCTCTCTCTGTTTTCTTCCCTAAAATTTTTGCTTTAACGGTTAACGGATCTACAGCTTCCATTGGACAACTAACCTTATAAACTCCTTCTTTTTCATAAAAACGATCATGATCTGCAAGCCAAAATACCCGACGTGAGAAACACCCTGGCATTCTACTAGGAGCGTCACTTTCTAATTCAGAATAACCAATAATATGGTGTCTATCGTATTTAAGCTTTCCTTTTCTCTTTCTAGCAACCTGTTCAAAATGCTCCCTAACATAAGGAATATTGGTAATATCTTCCAGCCAAACAATGTTTGATTCAAATTCAACATCTGATAAGGATCTAGCTTTTTCGCTCATAGAGAATATTCCTTAGTCAATTACAAATGCCTCGCATAAAATTGCATCTCGGTTCCCTTCCTCAGTTGCCACAGTCACAATTCCATTCTTGGAGTCGCAGCTAATCATTTCACCAGCGAACTTGACCGCACCACTGAGCGATCGCACTTCTACTTGGCAACCAACAAACCCTGCGATGTCCCCGCCGTCTTTTTCAATCTGCAACAGTGAGTATAAGTTCTCGTCCTCAGCTTTTACCGAAACAGTATCGGATGCAATTGGCGCGGCGATCACTGCCTGATCCTCAGTTGGCATACCCGCACCACTTTCTACTTGATCCGCGCCAGTGACGCAGAACTCCCCGCAGCAGTTTTCCTTATTTAGCAAGGGTTCCGCACCACCCGCATCAGTTAGAGGTGAATTCTTTTCATCTTTATACGTTGAGGAAGGGGATAGATCAGGTTTTTGTTCTTCCTCTTCAATGTTTTCCTGAAAATCTGAAAAAGTGGTGCGGGTGGTGCGGAAGTCCTGATTTTGCGTTGTTTCTGGTGCGGAAAGTGGTGCGGAAGTGGTGCGGGTTTCGTCTAATGTGGTGCGGGTAACTTCCAAAATGCCGATGCCTTTCAGTACTGGAATGTTTCTTTTAGCAATGTCGCAGTACCTAGTTCCCTTGACAGCCTTGGGGAAGAGTTGAGAGATGCGTGGGATTATTTGATTGATGCCCTTCACGTTTTTATCGCTGGGACGAACTTGGTCGATCCACGTTCTGCGGTTGCCCTCATCTATGGTCAGCGTTCCATTATGGATATAGTGCTGTTCCAGCATTGACCATAAAGCCCGTGCGGTAATTTCCCCATCAGGCACATAACCTATATTTGCGCTTTCTATGAAGTCAAAAAGATGATTATTCTCTCTCTGAAGGTTGTGGAAAGCGTCGGTTGTGCATTCATAATCGATACCTGACTCTATAAGGTTGTTGAGTGCTTTTAGCATTCTATTTAGGAATGCTGGGGCAACATGCGTTCTAATAAACTCTGGATCGTAGCGGAATCGGGGGTCGCCTTTTATCTCGTTTGGATTATTTGGGTCAGGATTATCTACAAAGGTTTTCCTGAATTCTAAAATTGCAATCCTATCTTTGATTGCTTGTATTACGCCTTGAAATGCGGGAGTCTCGTTTAAGTTGAAAATACCTATTGCGTTAGAAGAGAATTCTATATGGTCTTTCCCTTTCTGTTCGCAATGTAGTGTATCTCCAGTGACAAATAATTTTAAACTTTGAAGTCTATCAATCCTAGATGTTTGTGGGTTTTCAGAAGCCCAGTTAACTCGACTATATATAAGTGGAGCTAACCCGAACTTTCTGCCTTCGTCGTAGGATTGGAAGTCACCCAAGGAGACAGAAGTTAATCCATTCTTTCCGTAAATCGTTGATACACACTCGCGCAGAGCATCTTTACCATTAGAACCAAGACCAATTGCAAACATTGCTTTTACCTCTCTCCCTCTGAATTTTCTAACAGTTTGAAGGTCAAGGGATGCAGCGATATTTCTAAGAAATATTTCTTGCTGTGGCTTGTCTAAACAAGCTAAAAGTTGCTCACAATATGTATCGTCAGCATTAGGATTGTATTCAATTAATGGTTCATAAATATAATAATCCTCCGGTGTATGTGGGTTTAGTCTTACTGTAAAGTTTCTGCCTTCCCACTCAACCTTGACTATTCCATTGGTGCAATTTACCCCAGGAGGATTAATTAGTTCTGCCTCAATTCCCGTCCTCATCTTTGCCCATTCCAAAACCTTCTTAACCGAACTGGGTGAGGCGTAGGGATAGGATTTTTTACCTTGCTCATTTTCAACTGCAAAAGAGTTACAGAAGTCAGTTATTCGCTTAGTTTCTCTAGAGTCTGGGGAGTGTTTATAGTGGTTGCCAGTATGCCAGTAGAGTCTATCCGCAGCGCAAATCCAACTCTTATCCCCATAGAGGGTTTTGAAGGCAATTTGAATGAAGCTGACAACTGGATCTTCATCGTTTGACCGATTGTCATCATCACTTACATTTACCTCTGCCAGTTGCGATCGCTGCGCTACTGCTGCGTGGATCTCCTTTTCTAACTTATGGATAAACTCTATTACATCCATCTGTTCCAAGACTTCCTTAATATCGGATGATTTATATGGTAAGTCAGGGCAGATGTCGTGCGGGTTAATTCCGATCAATGAAATTCCCACTTCGTCGGCACAGTCCTGGCAGGTCTGGAGTTTCTTTAGCCCAGTGTCATCGGGGTCATGCAGAAAAACGATTAATCCTATGCCTGATTCCTTCAGGAGTTGATATTCTGGGGTGATTGTTTTCTTATCCCATCCACTGCCCTGAAACGTAATCCCAGCTAGCCCATGCTCTCGACCAACTTCAACGCACCCCTCCCCTTCGTGCTGGAGTATTGCCGGGGTTCCTTGTACAGATTTACTAGCAGCGATCGCTTCATCAATGCGGTAAGCTTTCCAGGGTTCATCCCCTTTTCTCATCTCTGGAGTGCCATCTGGAAGCCTGTGCCATTGGCGGAAGGATTTATCTTTTCCCTTCTCTTTGATATAATCCGCCCATTCATAGCGAATTACCCATTGGGTTTTTCCGTAAGGGTAGATTGTTTGTGTTGCATTCCCTGGTATTCCCTTTGGTAGCTTGCAAGTTATGTTTTGAGTTTGGGGTATGTCAGTCGCCGCTTGGGTCAACATCACCAGTGCTAATTCACCATCTGGAATTGGTGCTGGTTTAGGCAAGATTCTCTTGGGCTTTGCTGCCAAACGGTTTAGGGATGGAGTGTAATTAGCCCCTGCCCTTTCTGCCACCACTTCAGCCCAGGGTTTAATCGCCTCCCGGATGTCTTTGCACTCACAATTATTAAAGCAGCTGTACTTCCCAGTTTCTTGGACAATGGATAAATTATGCCCACCGCAAACTGGGCAGATGTATTTATTTTTCTCTTTGGCTGGTTCTAGCTGGTCTACAAAATTTCGGATGTCGAAGGAGGCGAACGCCTGTTGATTGGGGAATTGTGCAACCATTACGCGATACCTCCTTGAACATTATTTAATTTTTGACAATTGCTTAATACAGAAGTTGGCGATTGTTTCGGTTGAGCCAGTGCATAGTTAGGCTGATGAAAGCGATCGCGATCGCAGACTGTAAATTCTTCTATTGAATAGCACCAGTCTGGTTTACCGCAGTGGGGGCAAGCGTTAGCAATAGTTGCGAATAGCAGCTTGCTGGTAGTATCAGTATGAAATAGCTGTTTTTGTGACACTTTACAAATCCTCCAGTATGTGTATGTAGTGGAGGAATTGGAGCTATCCCGTGGCAGTAATCTTCTAGTACAAACGTTCAAAAATCACGCTTTGCTAAAATTCCTGAAACGCTGTTGACATCTGGTGAGCCAGTATTACATTGGCTTTACACCTGATCGTGTAAGATAAAATTACTATTAGGGATATTAATTAGGCGACCAAACCCAATTCCCAATTCCAATTGAATGAAAATCTGAAAACCTCGGTCTCCCAACGGGAAACGAGGTTTTCAACTTTTAGCCTACTTGTACTTGGATAACCAAGCCCTAACAAAGTTGTTGACTTCCGACTCTGTAATGACAAATGCACTGCCTTTTCTCCTGAGAACTAGAACTCTCATATCTCCTATCTCCGTATAAAGATGTTCCTTGTGATTTGGCGATGCCTTAGTGGGAGGACATAAAACCAAAACTTTTGCTGTGGGAGTCTTTTGAGCCTCACGGGAGGTCATCAAAAACTTATCTTTGTTCTTGTTGAGCCACTTTTCATAATCTGCTAACTCAACCAGTGGGCAAGGGTTCCATAGTTTCAATCCATTATTATCTTTGCGCTTGACCTGTAAAACCTCTCTTGCTTCGTTGTAGACAATTTCCCTATCTCCTTTTGACCGGATCGAGATAAACAGGTGAGTTGTTCGTGGAAATCTCACAAACAAGTCGATAGGGTTGTTGTTTTCTACCGGAAGTGTTGGGAAAACTTGCACTCCTTCGTTTTCAAACTCGTGGAAAATTGAGGTTCCTAATCTTTGTAACCTTACCAGTTTTTGAGTTACTACCAACGGCTTGTAAGCCAATCCAAAAATTAACCAACCTAACGGATGCATGGCACCACCCGTACCCAGCGCAAGACCACCAGCCGCTAGAGCAACGGTGGATTGATAATCTATCGCCTCCCTAATTTTTTCAAACGCTGCTTCGTTGTGCAGTGGGAGTTGAAAATTTGCTGTTGGGTCTTTCAGGGTAGTCATTGGAGACTTTAAACATTAATGATGATCTAAAATCAGCACGAACTGTACTGATTCTAATGCTTGTGGCTTTCGTCAGTCATGGTGTACCCTTATCTTTTTTGTCCTTCGGTGCTGGTGTTTCACCTTGCCGAGATTTTACTGCTTCAGCGATTAGGATTGCTCCCATCTGACTAAGCGATCGCATTTCTGACTCTGCCATGTTCTCTACAGCTTCTCCTATATCATCTGGCAGCACAACCGATATTCGTTTACTCATAATCTCATTCTGTGAACAATTCATAGAATACTACTTCCTCCCATTAGTTTATTTCTTGTTAGACAGTAGCATTTTACTACTTCGTAGTAGTTGACGCAAAATGCACACTTTGCTACCATAGCATTATAAGCCAAAAACAGCCACTCAACAAAGGCAATAGAAGCCAGAAAGTGATGCTATGGCTAACCCCTAACTGGATGTGTGGATTTAAGGCGATTCAGCCTCTAAATTCTCCAAAGCCAGAAAAAACAAGACTTTAACAATTATCTGAACCATGACAGCTATATATTCCAATGCCAAAAATTGGCTAGTTCAGGCAGACTTGTTAGCCAAATCCGGGCTAACTGACCTTATCGCCGGAAAAGACTCAGGTGCAGGGTATGGCAAGGCAATCATCGGTGATTTTTCTATCATGATGCCAGCCGTATACTCACTTGTTCGCAACCGCAACATCATGCACCACGAAACCATCTCAAAAGATGGGGCATGGGTACGTTATGTAGAAGGAACGCGCCTGGACTTAAAAGATGTTCAATTCTTTTGGGGCAGTGCGGCTCTAGCGCAAAGTGACCACACCCTTCTGCACGAGGACAAAGCCAAAAAAGCAGAACTGGCACTAGAAAGCATCCTTGCAGACTTAGCAGTTCTGAATATTCCTGATGGGGTCAAACTTTCGATTAGTTTGAGCAACCATAACCCAGAACGCTGGGCAGATGAAATTAAACGCCGAGTATCCGGGACTCACACCTTTGAACATCTGCATCCTGTAACTCGTTCCATTGTCACCAAGACAGTTGAGATTGTAGTCACAGGCATTTACCCTGAAGGTTTTGGAAGCATTGCCCACTGCTTATTCGGTGAAGCATCCCTGGTACTTGACCCCTCGGAATTAGCGATCGCACTCGATATCGGTTCATCGACTTGGTTGATTACCGTGTTCAACGGCAGTGGTGCAGTGATTGACCGTCACTTGATTGAAGGTGGAGCAGGTGAACTGCACAGCATGATTGCAGAAGCTCTCGACAAGCGAAACGACCGAGTAAGTCTGCTGTCCAAGGATGTGAAGCACTCGCCCAGTTTGGTGAACCAGGGGATTGTAGAAGGCACTTTTACTTATGGAGGCAACCACCTCACGGGCAAGAAGTTTGAAACCGAGTACAGCCAGTGCCTAGATGAATGGTGGAGTAACAGGATTGAGAAATTCGCCAACTTTGTGACTGCTGGTAATTACCTCGATAGAGCGAAATACCTTGTCGCCTGGGGTGGGGGTGTTTCGCTGCCAGTGGTGGATCAGAACCTAGCCGGTTTAGGTTTTGTGATTTTGAACAATCCCCAATTCATCAATGCCTTGGGGTTGAAGCTATTAACTCAAATATCTCTAGGAGCCTGATCAATGAATTACGAATCTCGGCGTATAACCATCTCCTACTTAGCAGTAATTGAATTGTGCAAGATGTTTGATTTACCCCAAGACGCACCGACACAAGCACTTTCAGCAGGTGTAGAGAAGCTGATTTTTCAACATGGCAATGTGCAAGCATCGCCCAAAGTTGAAACAGCGCCATCTACACAGCCCAATAAATCGGCACTTAGCGCAATGGTCACTAATTTCAAAGGGGCAGCATGAACAGAACCACATTAAGAAACACGGTTTTAGGCATTGGAGCAACAGCAGCAGCGTTAGCCGTTGGCTACTTCGGAGTGCAGTACTTCGGTCGTAACAATATGTTCACTATCGCCGCAGCTATCGGGGGTGGAGGTGCAATCAGCTATGTACTTCAAAAACCGAACCAGCCACAATCCCCAAGTAATCAGCCAGAACCCCAACCCACACCGATGAAAACCCAAAGGAAAGGAAGGAAGTCATGAGCGACCAAGACACCCAAAAGACACAGCCATCACTAACAACAACCGAAATCATGACCATCATCCTCGGTTGCGAACAGACTCTAAGGTTCGTGCAAGCATCTCCCAATTACAAGCAAATTGAAGCCTCCGAAAAGTTCAGTACATCGAATGACTTAAAAATAGGTGATGCCGTTCAAGCCTTGATGGAGATTCACGAAGCAATCCTAAATATCGAGTTTTACTCTCAAGTTTGAGGAACTTATGTTAGAAACGACAACTTTGCAACGTAACCACCTCTATGAATTCCGTGGTCAACAGCTGCGCTACAGCCATCGCTCTAATTGTCGAGTCAATGCACCTTTCATTTTCAATGACTCCAAGGGCAGGCGAAGAGAATTAAGTCAAAACCAAGTGCAGAGGGAGGTTTTTGAACTTGTTGAGTTTTGTGAGAACTGATGATGAAGCGATTGCCCCGACCGACCAAAGTAAGTGCAATCGCCTCACCCGAAAGTGCATCAAGTACACATCGTTACAAGGATCTTAACAGCATGGCACTTGATTACAAAAATCCCAATGATTGGGGACGCTGTTCTTTCACTGATAATGCTTTGAAACTCCAGCAATTTAAGGCTCTTAACCCAACAGCTACGAAGCGCGAAATAAATAGTTTTCTTTGCAGCCTTTACTTACCCCTCACCGGAACCGAATTCTTAGCAACTCATTCAACCATTGATGACCATCCTTATGCAGCAGCATTTGGTCAATTTTTAGGCAATGGGATTGACGCGGACATTGCAAATATCTTAGCGTTTGGCTCTAAGCGATTTGATTTAATCTCTGATGATTTTGACGACCCCATAAGGCAATTAGCAACGAGAATTTATAGCCGATTTGAAGACATGGGTTACTGGGATAAAGCGCCTGACTTGGCGATGATACCAACTACGACGTAATACCTTATTAGGAGTTTTAGCAATGGACTTTGCAATACGTAATCCGGTAGTTGGTCATGCAAGCCATATTGATGAAAAAGCACAAGCATGGGGAGGGTTTGAGTCTGATATTCTGGGCTATCTCTCTGATATAAATAAGCTCGAACAATTTGCAGATTACGCCAATAATGCCCAAGAATTATCTGACAGATTAGAGCCATTTTTGGACAATGCCAAGGTTGTCTTTGAGGCGATGGAGAAGCTGACCAAAGGGCAAGTAACTTGGACTGAACTTCGCAAACAATACGGCTCTCATGTTGCGGGTGCTATCGCCAAAATTCGCAAACTCAATTCGGAATTTGATTCAGAGATGAGTAAAATAGATGCCCAAGATAGAGCCGACTTGTTGCGGATTGACCAAAAGCGGAAGCACGGTTTAACCGAAATTGCAGCCCAATTACACAATGATTTGCAAGCTGAATTGTGGCGGCATGAAAATAAAATTAACGGCATAGAAAACAGGCAAGTTGTGCAAGCTGAAAGGCAAGCAATTACTACGGGATTAAGAGAGAAACGCCAACAACTTTTAGCCCGTGCGAGGTATGGCTCACGGGCATTAGAGCCAAACCAAACACCCCAAGAAGTCATACCAGTTACTAACCAAAATCATGCACCTGCGTCTAGTGTTTCTGCAACAGGAACAGTTCGCGGTTGGGGTGCAATGTTGGGTAATTTATGGCAGAAGTTAGGCGACAGATAACTATTAGTTGAAAGGACACAGGCTGATGCTAGTAAGGAAACGAAATGAAGATCCTCATAGCGTCAGCCCTTTTTCATTTGAAGGGCTGGCACAGAAATCACAACAACAACATCAGCATCAACAACCAGAACAACCACCACCACTCCCAGAAAATAACCGAGGTCGGACATTTAGACGTGCTGGTAATGCCTGTGAAATTGTCGCTGGCAGTTGCTTGAATAGTGCAGTTATTTTTACATTTCATCTGCTACAAGTTCACCCAGTTGGAATGTTCCTTGCTGTTGGTACTGCACACCTGTATTTTACTGCCACTGCAACAGGTGAAGGGTTTAATAATTTTGTCACTAATTTAATGACTGGTTGCAGTGCATCACTGGCGTTATTGTGTGCCCTATCTGAACCGATTAGCGAGTGGAATGAAGCGAGAACTTCTACTAGTACAGTTAAGACTTCTATTGAGTCGGTTTATAAGCCAAAAACTGCTGAATCTTCAAGTTGGATGGATGGTGCAGGAGTGGGCATATTTCTAGCGATATTAATGTTTTTTCTATTTGGTGGAAGGAAGAGTAAATGAATTATTTAACCGACAAACATAAAACTTTATCCGAGTCACAACAATCGGGTTTAATGAAGTGGTTCGGACAGTTGCCGATGGATAAAAAAGCTGTTGCAATTGGGCTAAGTTTGACTGTAGGAATTAGTTCGGCGGCGATGGCGTGGCAGGGAACGAGCAGTGATCGCGTTTACTTCTGTTTGAAAACCCCACAGAAAACATTGACCTGTGAGGATAAAAATGGACGACCTTTCAGGATGACCCCATTTTATTGGTCACAGTGGAAGAGTGATGGAATGCCGCGCCAAGTAGTGAGAGATCCAGCAATGGGGGTAAATGGGTTAGTGAAAGCGACTAACCCATATAAAGCGTTTTGGGCGTTTGGCGGATTCCTGGGGTTTGCTCTTGCGGGGTGGATGCTTCGCCATTGTCAAAATGAGGAGAAGCAGAGAGCAGTTTTTGAAGACATCGCCCAAAAACGGGATGCAGCAAAGGCAGAGATGGCCGCTCGTTCAGAGTTGTTAGAGAGTTACAAGGACGTTGCGATCGCAGAAGTCCAACTACAAGCTGACCTGGATCTAGTCGCTAATGATCGCACTGTTGATATCACCAAAGCCGAGATTTACGCCCACACGGAAATTGAAGTGACCCAAATGGAGGCAACTGATGCCATTTTTGAGGCGCAAACGGCGGGGATGACTGAGCAACAGAAAGCAGAATACATTAAGCAGTTGCGGGAGATGAAAACGCCCTATCTACAAGGAAGTCAGACTTTACAAGGGACGATTGACCCCAACGATAAGGTTACTGGAGATGAACAGGGCGCAATCGCACCGGGAGCAACCCCAACAGGTGATTACCTTCACCCATCAGAAGCTCTTGCCCTAAATACTTTGCAAGCCCTAGCCAGAGCCGATAGTTCCACTGCTTTAGTTGCTGCACCAGGGAGTGGTAAATCAGTCACCCTCAATTATTTGATTGAGAAAATCCTTGCAGATTCCCCCAACGCGGATATTTGGGTAATTAGTGCTAAGAATGATAGTTTCTGCGGTTTGCGAGAGAAAGAAAGGGTAATTGTCTTTGATCAGGAAAACCCAGACTTAGCCAAAGAGGTAATTGACAACTTTTACACCTCGTACAAACAGCGTAAGCAACTACTAGAATCAAAGCGCGAATCCTTACCGCCATTGATTCTAATTCTGGATGACTGGTTAGTGATTGCTGATCAATTAAGTAAGCATTACTCTGACTGGAATTATGGGGGTAAATTACTTGACGTTTTACTGATTGGTAGAGAGTTTAATACTAAGTTTATTGCTTCCCTACAGTCTTTTAATCTGGCAGCATTGGGCATTGAAAAGATGGATGCTCAAACTCGTCTGTGTTTGAATTTATTGCTCTTAGGTAACAGGTATATCAAGAACGGAAGAGAACAAGAATCTTATGGGGTACTGGAGTTAATTTTAAATAGAGGTGACATTATCCCAGGGAAGCAAGAGAGAGAACAAATTAAATCTAAATACTTGGATATTAAAGCAGTCTCTTATCAAAACTTGCGTCCAGTGATGATTGCTTCTGTTGGTGGTTTTGTTGTGGCATTAATGCCTCAATTATCTAATCAAGTCAATTCGATTGCTTCGGAGCAGGAATATCTAGATAGAGTATTTGACCTGGAATTTAATTTAAGTCCGGCTCACAATCTACATCCCAAACCATTATCTGATGTGGCTAAAAAGATTTATGAATACTTCCAGAATGTCAAGAATAAAACGCCAAAAACATTACGTGATTTGAAGAAAGCAGACAGGTTATCTGGTTATTCAGAGCCAGAATTAATTGATGGGATAGCTGAATTAGTTAAGACTGATCAGATAAATTCTGACGGCAATGATAGCTACTTCCTACCTGATTGGTGAAAGTCCTGCCGTGATGCCGTGGTGATCAGAAGGTATGTAAAACTTGCTTTTCTCGGTGTCCACGGCATACGGCACAATCACGGCAATCCCTGCCCTGTATAAGTCGTAGCCTACGGCATGGCTACGGCAGCACGGACACCCACGGCAGAAGCATCAATAATAAGTCCGCCAATAAACAGCCATTTATTATTAGAGGATTATCAATATCATGCTGAGAATAGTAATTGTTGAACCGGAAACATTCACGCTCTTGGGTATCAAAGGCGCTATTGAAAAATCTCCAGATATAGAAGTAACTGGTGATGCTACCAGTGGAAAGCTAGGGTTTCAGCTAATTGAACAGACTAACCCTGATGTTGTGTTAGTTGATTTACTCTTACCCGACATGAGTGGTTTAGAACTGACTAGCTCAATCAAAAGGAAAACTAATAGTAAAGTGGTGATTTTTACTAATCAGACTCATTCCGACTTTATCAAGTCAGCTTTCCGTCATGGGGCTGATTCTTATATGCTCAAAAGTGCTGATGTAGAATTGATTGAACTAGCCATCAAGAGAGCTTACTTTGATGAATGCCTGCTTGACCCCAAGCTGGCTAAAAAACTGTTAAAAAACCTTGATAAAAATAGATATATTGACCCTAGTTTTGCTGACAAAAACTTGCTTGACTCTCCCACCGAACGACAAATACAAGTCCTGCGTTTCCTGGCTCAGGGTTTAGCTTTTGAACAGATTGCCAAAGAAATGTTTCTCTCTGTTAGTACAGTCAAACATTACGCCAGTGATTTGTACAGTAAATGGCACGTCAAGAACAGTTATGAGGCGATAAAAAGAGGGGCGATGCTTGGTTATATCGACTATAACTTGATTGTGAATGAATGATGTATTGGTGAGGAGAGCGAAAGGATTAAATTGGGTATTGGTGGTAGTTAACTTTTCTCTATCTTCCTTCTTAAGAGCGGCTGGCTACCTACCCATGTTCATTACCCTTCTTAAAAAAAAGCCTTTGGTGATGATAGACAGAGATTCTGTCGAGCATCTTTATGGCTATTGCTTTGATTCAGACAAAAGACTCATACTATGGTATCTTCTGCGATTAAGCGTGAATTCTGGCGGTAGAAAGAGCAAAGCAACTTAAAACGTTGGATCGATTGATTTTTTATCTGGAAAACCACATACTCATGTTGTATCTACCAATCAGCGTAAATTTTTATCTATATTCATGAGATGTATGGCAAGGCTTCGACAGAATCTCAGGGGATTTAAATTACCAAGAAAGGCTTTTAAGAACCGACAATTATATATACTTCTCTTTACTTTAACTTTGTCGTTACTGGTTTGTATCTCAACAGTTCCAAGTTATTCTCAAACTCCTACCCCTACTCTTACTCCTACTGCACCTACAGAAAAACTCAAAAATGAGATTCAGCAGCAAGCTGAATATGATGTTGAAGATGATATTCCAAGAAAACAGACTAGAGAATTAGTTGATTTATATGGTAAAGAAGCTGTAGGAATAGAACCGAAAACAATTAAAAGAATTTATGATGATGAGTACAAAAAGCGCTCCGAAGCCAAGAAAAAGGACTTGCGAGAACTGCTAAAGCCGGAAAACGGATGGTTGGCTGCAATAGTTTTGTTTATCGTTCTAATTTTTAAAGATACTTTAACAAAATGGGTCAGTAGCTTTTTTGAAGCTGTAGGAAATCAAATAATAGGCAAACTATCAGGAATTCCACTACTACAAGGTTTTGCACTGAAGCGTTATAAGGAAGAACTAAAGCATAAGTACGAAAAGTTAAAAATTTCCTTTCGACCTGATAGACCTCTAAACCTAAAAGATATATATGTTCCACTCAAAGTCACAGGTGGTAGCGACCGCGAGTTAATTGATGCCTTCCAAGCTATTACTAAGCATCGCCGACTTATGGTCAAAGGGTCTCCGGGTTCCGGTAAAACAATGCTGCTAAAGCATATTGCTCTTTGCTACGCTGACGGTCGTTGGTCTACCGTATTTGATAAATTCCAATGTATACCAATTTTATTAGAACTACACCGATTAAGCTCCTCAGAAAAGACAATAGAAGAACACTTAGAGGATGCCTTTGACCGGGATGGGTTCAAGAACGCAAAACATTTTGTTTCTGAAAGTTTAGATAAAGGTAGACTATTACTGCTGTTTGATGGTCTTGATGAAGTAAATAGTGATTCTCGTGAACGGGTAGTTAATGAAATAAAAAATTTATTGGATAAGCATCTAAAATGCCCTGTTATTATTACTTGCCGCACGGCAGTTTATAGAGATGAGTTTCATGAGGTAGTTGAAAGGACACTAGAAGTTGCTGAGTTCAATGACCAACAGATTCGTGACTTTCTAGTTCCGTGGCAGGCAGATATGCCAGAAGGTAAATCTGTGGAGCAACTTATACAAACGTTGCATGACCGACCACGAATTATGGATATGGCACGTAATCCTCTAATGCTTACTATTATTGCCTATCTTTATGCTGATACCCCTGTTGTACTACCTCGTTCAAGGGCAGAATTTTATCGAAAAGCAACAGATATTTTATTAGAACAATGGCATGAAGAACGCAACCAATTTGAAGCGCGTGTAAAAAAGCTAATACTTCCAAATTTAGCACTTTTCTTTCAAGACAATGCTAACCAGCAAGGGCAAGATCGTCGTAGCGTAGACTGGATAACTGTTGAATCAGAAGTCAGAAGAATACTACCCGACCTCAATCTTCAACCTGAAACTGATACTAAACCGATTTTAAAAGAAATTGTGGAACGTAGTGGTTTGCTACTTGCTATTGATGGCGGTGATCGTTACCAGTTTGCACATTTGACTTTACAGGAATTTTTCGCAGCAAGCCAATTACGAGACGATGCTGATGGTCTAATTAGGCGTTTTAATGCTGACCCAGATGCTTGGCGTGAAACGCTTAAGCTCTGGTGTGGACTAGCAGGAGATAGTACAAATTTGATTAGAGAAGTAAGCACACGATTTCCAGTTGTTGCCTTTGAGTGTTTGGCTGATGCCCAAAAAGTTGATTCGACATTAGCTGATGAAATTATCAATAGCTTTAAATCTCGGCTAGGTGAAGATGGAAATGAGGATATAGTAAATCATGCCTTTGCTTCAGTCGCTGCGGATGATAGAAGACGTACAGATGTGTTCACTTTCTTAAAAGAAACCCTTGAGAACACAAGTGAAACAGATGCTTGTCGTAAGGCAGCATTAAACGCTTTATCGTTGACTAACCTACCAAGTGCGGCAAAATTATTAACTAAGCAGTATGTAAATTTAGATAATATAGAATTTCGCCTAATACTAGATCAGGCATTGATACGTATGGGCGATATAGCTGTATCGGAAATTAAGAACGCTGTAACCAATGATTCTATCAATCAGGTTATGGATGCTCTGGTGGGTATTGCTACTAAAAGTGCGTTACAAGCTTTAGTTAATTGGCTGTGGGATAAAGATGAAAATAGAGCTTTGCGTGCTGCATTGCTTTTAGCTTCTTTAATCAAGCAAGAAAAACATAAGACAATGCTCAATGCTTGCCAACTTCTTCAAAGGTATTCTCGACAAGACAGTTTTGATTGGATAGTAGAGCCTTACGGAGTAGAGCCTAATCTAAGGCTAATTTTACAACAAATAGTCTATTGTATAAGCAAAAAACTAACAGACTCGGTTGAGGTCATCGACCAGCTATATATTCGAGATTTTGACCAAAAACTCATTATACCTATCTGTTTTATTCAAGCTTTAGAGAATCCAGAATTCAAGGATTCCCTAAAAAACCCAGACAAGGCAGATTTCATCAGACACGGAAATTATGAAAATTATATTCAGAACCTTTGTGGACTCAATGAACCAACTATTTGGGGTTTTCTAATTTATAATATTTTTCCCGTTTACTTTTCATTATTAAAAAGAACGAAGTCCCTAACGGGAAAAGAATTAAAAATAAAATGGAAAGGAGAAAAACAAAACAAAACATTAGAGACAATATTTTATACTTTAATTGATACAATCATCAAAATTGATACTATAAATATAGAATCAAGATACTATTTTTTAGTAAAAATAAAGAATATAATATTATATTTTTATAAATTGTCGAGGATGATTCATATTTGGATTAAAAAGAAAAGAGAGAAAATTGGTAGATTTTGGATGTGGAGGATGATTCATATTTGGATTAAAAAGAAAAGAGAGAAAATTGGTAGATTTTGGATGTGGAGGATGATTTATATTTGGATTAAAAAGAAAAGAGAGAAAATTGGTAGATTTTGGATGTGGAGGATGATTCATATTGGGATTAAAAAGTTTTATTTTAGATTTGAAAGTGAAATGGAAAGTGAATGGGAAAGGATTTTAATGATGATGGTAATTAAAGGAAAAAATGGATATGAGAGAGATGTGAAAGATGTTAAAAGTGATTTGGATTTGATTTTGAAAAAGTTAGAGAGTGAAGAAAAGAATAAATTGGCAGAGTACCAACTGAATTGGCAAGGAAAGATAATAATTAATAAAAGACTAGCACGTCCCCACAAAAATTAGTGTGATTTGAACTAAAAAATGAGATTTCAACTCATGATATGCTTCAGAAATGAGTATTCAGTTTATAGTTCACTTTTAATATTCGAGTTTTTTTACTAATAATTATTATCGTGTAGGGGATAAAAAGACTGATAAAAGCGATGTTTGTATCAATCCTTCGGCTTGATTATCATTTTTATTCAGCTACGATTTGAGTAGGCGTTTTTTTTGTAAACTTCTGCAAACTGAAAGCCGTTTATCAAGTCTTTATTAATTTGTGATGTAATTACTGATGCCTGACTAAAAACAGAAAGGTCAAGCTAAAAACAGCCAACATCAAAATTATATTTATCAAAAATGAAAACGTTGATATTTCTGTGCAATGAAAATTCTGAAATTGACATCCGTGATGACATAAAGGATGCAAAGCAAGAAATTACTGCTGGAGAATTTTATTATACTACGTGGAGTTGCGGAAATAATACTAGGATTGAAGTTGGAGATAAAGCTTATTTTAAACGCACAGGCAGTAGACCGCATGGCTTTTTTGCTGCTGGTAAAGTTGTTGCTGCACTTAAAGAATACCAACTAAAAACACAAAATGAATATAAAAATCTAAGTGAAGCCTATTTAAATAGCTTTTATGGAAACAGCTTTATGGTAGTTGTTCAAATAGATTCTGTTGTTGATTTTGATCAGCCTTTAGAGCAAGAAAAATTAAGGTATATGCCTCAGTTCAGGGGGGCTAATTTCACATTTATGCAGGGAGGATGTAAGTTTGATGAAAGATTTTGTGAAAGTTTAGATTCGGCTTGGGAAAACCATTCTATGCCTCTTTCGAGGCAAGGATATGGTAAGCGTTTAGTTGATATTTTCTGCGACAAGGGCAAGAAGCACAAGGATGAGAGGAACTATCAAGATGCTATTAAAGCATACAACCAGGCACTTGATATTCAGCCCGGATATTCAAAAGCCATTAATGCCTTGAACTTGTGTGAAAGTCTACTAAATAGGCAAAATACTAAAGTTATATCTACAGTCGAAGAAATAAAACCTGATAACATCTCCCAGGAATCAGAATCTTCAAACACCTTAAAACCTAGTAATGAAGTTGAAATTATTGAAAACATAAGTATAGTCTCAATTCCAGAGAAAAAAGAAAACGAAGAAGAGGCAGATTTACTAGGTGCTGGTTTTGGCAATTATCAAAAAAATAAAGAAGTTGAGAAAGCCGCAATTGATTTTGTACAAAAACAGTATCATGGCTGGAATATTCAATCTGTTGAAAGAGATAACCTCGGTTACGACTTAATTTGTACTAAAGATTCCATAGTCAAAAATATTGAAGTAAAGGGTGTTTCTGGAAGGGAACCAGCTTTTATAATTACTGCTAACGAAGTTGAGCAGGCAAAGAAAAATCCTAATTTTGTGCTTTGGGTTGTCACTTCAGCCCTTAATAGCCCAAAAGGACACTGTTGGACTGGATGTGAAATGTTGTCTCAGTTTGAGCTAAAACCAATTCAATACATGGCTCGGCAACGTCCAATATTTAAAGTTGAATAAAGCGAACTCAAACAGCACAGCAGACCGTTTAGCATGACTATTGCGGATCATACCTGCAAGTGGTCATCGCGCTGCAAGGATAAGCAGGTTTAATCAGCCAACGAAGGAATGCGGGTTGTAGCGGTCGTGTTGTCGTCCTCATAGATTCTTGCTTGAGTCCACCATTGATATCAAAACTGATAGCAACGATTCCCCAAACGGGGTATAGAAGGGAGTACAGACAATGAAGGCAAGTCGCAACAAGAGAAAAACGCTAACACTGTGACCCCCAGTGCTGGATAATGGTGTGTGGTATTGGAAACAGCCATTCTAAATACCGTAGCCGGGGGGAGTTATGAGCCAAGATACGGAATCCGTCGAGTTAGTTGTAGTCCAAAAATTGGAAAATGCCCTCAGTGCCAAAATTGAGGCATACTTTGCTGGCTCCATTGACTCTGACCCCGATGTTTTGGAAGAATTGCTGAAATCCAAGAACAGCGAGGGAACCCGTAAAGCTTACCGCAAAGATATCACCGATTTTTTTACGCGCATGACGGGAGTGCGTCCTAACAGAGATTCTATCTTGGAGTTTTTGCATCTATCAGGTCACAAAGCCACGCTGGTAGTGACTAAATATAGAGCCATACTTGCGGAAGCTGGACTAGCACCGAACACAATTAACCGCAGACTAGCTGCAATTAAATCTCTGGTTGCTTTTGGACGAAAATTGGGAGTTTGCAACTATGCTGTGGATGTAGACAGTATCCCAGTGCAGGCTTACCGCGATACTAGCGGTTGTACAGGCGAGGAATTTTTGAGCGTGATCCGGCAGTGCGATCGCTCCTTCTTGGTGGGTAAGCGGGACTATGCTTTGTTGCTGTTACTGTGGGGCAATGCTTTGAGGAGAAACGAGATTAGTACCTTGGACATGAGACATTTTGACGGTTCTAAGGGGACGCTATCAATTTTGGGTAAGGGCAAGCAAGTACGATTGACGATGAATCTGCCAAAAGCCACAGTCATGGCGATTACTGACTGGGTGATTGCCCGTGGTGGCGATATGTCCTCGTCTCGCCCGTTGTTTACTTCGGTTGACTTCCAAAATTCTGGTCACAGGTTAACTGGGGATGGCATTTATAAAATAGTCAAGCGTTTGTTTAAACGGGCTGGTGTTGAAAAACAGATGTCCCCGCATCGTTGCCGCCACAGTGCCATCACTGCTGTACTTGAAAAGACTGATGGCAATGTGCGGAAAGCCCAGAAACTCAGTAGACACGCTAAATTAAATACGCTCCAAATTTACGACGATAACCGCAACCGCGATCAACTGGAGATGTCTGAATTATTGATGGATGGGTTGGATTGAATGGGTTGCTAGATCATTGGTGAAGTGGACGGCGCGGTAGCAGAATTAGAGAATACCATGAATGTTTCAGCCAACTGGTTTAGGCACAGTCATCTACTACAGAATATTTTGTCCAAGTTCAGCACATAAAAATAATTTTGCGTGTTTTTACGGTTTAATTTTTATTAACGCATATATACCATTTTAAACACTGTTTTTCAGGAAAGAAAAAAAATGGTTGCTGGAAAGTGTTCAAAATGCGATACTTTTATTTCTTATGTAAATATTGGAACGATTACTGGAAAAGTAAATGGTAAAGATACATGGAATTGTATTTCTTACAGCTGCCCATCATGTAACACAATCCTTAACATCCAAATTGATCCTGTTGCGCTGAAAGGAGACACTATTGAAGGAGTAATAAAAAGGTTAAACCGTTAACGTTGTGTCCGAGAGGTTTACTAGCAGTGGGTGAACAGGGGCGTTATACGCCTTATTTATATAGATGTAATAAAATTACCTCATACTAATCTATTCAACTAGCTAATGATTAGCAAAAAACATGAATTTTGTTTTTATTGATACAAATACATGGATTTATTTAGGTGAAGAATTAAATTCTATTGAATATTTCGATAATCTTCATGAAATTTTCCAATACCCAGACTTTAAACTTGTTGTACCTGAATCAACTCAAATTGAATTTGAACGTCATCGTAATCGCGTTACTGAAAATTTGACAAAAAAATTTAAGAGTCATGCTATAAATGGTTATCAAGTATTTAAGAAATTTTTGCCTGAGAAATTAGAAGAAATTGAAAAGATACATAGTGATACACAAGCTTTAATAAAGAAAATTCCTGAACGAGTTGAAACCAATTTAAATTTAATAGATGAGCTTTTTGAAAAAGCGGAAATAGCATCTATAGAAGGTTATATGAGTGAGGCCTGTAGGCGATGTTTGCATCATATTGCCCCAGCCCATAAAAACAGTAGAAGTAGTCCAGGTGACTGTATCTTTTGGCTAACTGCACTAGCATATCTTGATAAAGGAGAAGTTTGGTTTTGCACTGCTGACAATAAAGACTTCTCTTCACAAAAGAATAATGAGCTAGATGAGCAGTTACAGCAAGAAAGCAAAGCTAAACCATTCAAAATTGAATATTTTAATGATTTGAATGCTTTAATACAAGCAGCGTTACCATACAAACCTAAGTTACCAGAGCTAACACCTTTTATACCATATTATCTTGCCTGCTCAAGATGTGGATCTTCAAATCTCTTTAAGTTAACTAGAACAATTCCTGGCTCTTGGATTGATATTCTGAACTGTCAAGATTGTGGAAAACAGATAATTACAAATATTGAGTACATGGATTGACTTCAATACACCAGTAAAATCCTTTTGATTAATTCTTAATACATCAATATGGAAAAAAGCGAAGAAAGCTCTGATTTTAAAAATGGTGGCAATGTAGAAGCTAGACAAAGTAATTTGGCAATAGCTGGTGGTTTATTTATTCTTTTTATTTTGTTGTTTATTCCCACTTTACTAACTTTCTTTATTTTCAATGTGGAGCAATGGTCAGAATTATTACAAAAGAAAGTTGAATACACTATTAGAACTTGGACTATAGCAGGTTTAATTTTTGGTGGAATTATAGGAGCTATCAATGTTTATTTTGGAGCAAAACGTGTATTTGCTATGGAGAAAAGTGCTGAAGCTGCTAATAAAACAGCCGAGGCAGCTAATAAAAATGCCGAAGCTGCTTTAAAAAATGTACAGTTGTCAGAAGATAAACAAATTACAGAGCGATTCTCGAAAGCAATAGAGCAACTTGGAAGTGAGAAAATTGAAGTACGATTGGGTGCTATTTATACTTTAGAAAGAATTGCTAAAGATTCTCCTAAAGACCATTGGACAATAATGGAAATTCTTACAGCTTTTATCCGTGAAAATGTACCGTTAACAGAAGATGATAAAATTTCAAATGTAAAAATAGTTAATAATAATTCAAATAATCAAGAAGAAAAAAAAGAAATCAAAAAACTGCGGCTTGATATCCAAGAAACTCTTACTGTAATTGCTCGACGCAATTATGAAAACGATCTTAGGTATCAAAGATTAATTTTATCTAATATTAATATTGTTAAAGCCAACCTCTATAAAGCTAACCTTAAAGGAGCCAATCTCACAGGAGCTAACCTTAAAGGAGCCAACCTCATAGCAGCCGACCTTAGAGGAGCCGATCTCACAGGAGCCAACCTCACAGGAGCCAACCTCTTAGAAACTAGCCTTACAGAAGCCGACCTCGCAGGAGCCAACTTCGCAGGAGCCAGCCTCACAGAAACCGACCTTAGAGGAGCCTACCTTTATACAGCCAACCTCACAGGAGCCAGCCTCTATAAAGCCGACCTTAGAGGAGCCTGCCTCACAAAAGCTAACTTCACAGAAGCCAACCTCACAGAAGCTGATTTTACTAACAATAAGACCATAGAACTTAACCAAATTCAATACAATACCAGAAACTGGGAGAAGGCAAAATACGATAAAGATTTTCGTGAAAAGTTAGGTTTACCGCCAGAAGATACAGAAAATTAAGATGGCTCGAAAAATACCTTAGTGTATTTAAAAACAAATATAGGCATCCAAGTTACCTGCCCAATTAAGCTGCTATGTCCTGTGAATACAAATACTGCTGAA
The DNA here is from genome assembly GCF_010747425.1 of Nostoc sp. UIC 10630. Lineage (NCBI taxonomy): Bacteria > Bacillati > Cyanobacteriota > Cyanophyceae > Nostocales > Nostocaceae > Nostoc > Nostoc sp. UIC 10630. Next base: position 9,887 of record NZ_JAAGOG010000065.1, on the reverse strand, counting down.
ACCCGATAAACACTTCACTGATATTCGCAACGCTCCCTAGTTCTTTAACAGCATCACGAACAGCATGATATTTTAACTCTAACAGTTGAGGTAATTTAGATCGATCAAGTTCCCCCACCCCTGCTTTGATGTATTGCTCCAGTACAAAGTCGAGAAATTCTTGCTGTTTGCCGATATAGCGCGAGAAGATTAAGGACTTGTGAGCGAGGACGCGCTCTCGGCGGCTCATGGGTGCAGAGGCATAAGCGATATAAGCCAGCACATCATACAAATCGCTTTTCTCGGCATCGATCAGGCGACTAATCTCCGTTAATTGTTCCTCCCCGTAGCCCTTCTCTGCCAGTCCTTCCAATAAAGCTCTGCGGGTGTCGGGGCGACTCCAAATTATCCGTAGCTCGTCTTCATCTTTGAATAGTTCGGGAATTTCACCAAAGAGACGTTCCACAAATTCAGAGGCGTTCATGGGTTTACCATCTGGACTCCAGAAGCTGGTAGATATCCGGTGCTGGAGGGTACGTTCTTTGCCGTCAGCGAGTTTGATTTTGATGGTTCTGGGGCGGGGAACTTCTGTACTTTCGTTTCTATTCTTGCCTCTATCTGTTGTGGAGACATTGTGTTTATCTGATTCCTCCCCGCCTCTGGTATTTTTGACGAGAACAGGTTCTTGGGGTTCGCCATCCCATTCAGGATCGTTGAAATGTTCGTAAGCTTTAACGAAATCGTAGATGGTGAAGTAGTCTTTGCCGTCAAATAGTCGCGTACCGCGACCGATGATTTGTTTAAATTCGATCATGGAATTGATGGGGCGCATCAATACGATATTACGAACGTTTCGGGCATCAACCCCAGTGGAAAGCTTTTGGGAGGTGGTGAGAATGGTGGGGATAGTTTTCTCATTGTCTTGGAAAGTGCTGAGGTGCTGCTCTCCCAGTTTTCCATCATCGGCGGTGACACGAACACAGTAATTAGGTTCACTGCTAATCTTCATTTGGTTGATTAAATCCCGCACAGCTAGGGCGTGGGGTTGGTTGGCACAAAACACCAGAGTTTTTTGATTCTGGTCAATTTCTTCCATGAACAGTTGCACTCGGTAACGTTCGCGCTCGGCAATTTCAATGATGTGGTTGAAGTCAGTTTCAGTGTAGGTTCTGGCTTCGTCTACTGCACCTTCTATAAGTTCATCTTCGGTGCTGTAAATATATTCATCTAGAGTAGTTTCGATTTGCCTGACTTTAAAGGGAGTAAGAAATCCGTCGTTGATGCCGTCTTTGAGGGCGTAGGTATAGACTGGCTCACCAAAGTAGGCGTAGGTGTCTGCGTTGTTGGCACGTCTGGGGGTGGCAGTAAGTCCCAGTTGGACTGCTGGGAAGAAGTATTCTAAAATACCGCGCCAAGTGCTTTCGTCACTGGCTCCGCCTCGGTGACATTCATCAATGATGATGAAGTCAAAGAAGTCGGGGGGATAGTCGCTGAATTTTGGCGTAGGATTGCCAGCGTCGTCCCGTCCGGTCATAAAAGTCTGGAAAATGGTAAAAAAGATACTGCCATTTTTGGGGACTCTACCCCGTTTTTTGATAGCTTCGGGGTCGATGCGGACGAGGGCATCGTCGGGGAAGGCAGAGAAAGAGTTATAGGCTTGGTTGGCTAAGATATTGCGATCTGCTAGAAACAAAATTCGTGGGCGACGGGTGGGTTGTCGGCTGAGGTTCCAACGACTTTGAAAGAGTTTCCAGGCGAGTTGGAAGGCGATGAAGGTTTTACCTGTGCCAGTTGCCATTGTTAACAAAATCCGGTCTTTTCCTTGGCAGATCGCTTCTAGGACGTGCTTAATGGCATTATGTTGATAATAACGGGCTTCCCATGTGCCGCTTTTATCTTCAAAGGGTATGGCAGCAAAGCAATCTCGCCATTCGTTGGCTTCACTAAAGGTAACATCCCACAGTTCGTCGGGGGTAGGATATTGGTTGACGTAGCCTTCTGCACCTGTGTGCATATCTACTTGATAAAGTCCGATGCCATTTGTAGAGTAGGCGAACCGCGTCTGCAATTTTTCGGCGTATTTTTTGGCTTGTCCTAAGCCTTCGGTATCGGGCAATCCGCGTTTTTTGGCTTCGATGACTGCAAGTTTTTCACCGCGATAGACGAGAACATAATCGGCGATGTCTGATTGGGCGCGTTTACCATTACCAACCAAGCGACCAGGGGCGATAACTTCGCGGCGGATGCGACTGCCTTCGATCATGCCCCAGCCTGCGGCTTTGAGTGCGGGGTCGATTAGTTCAGCGCGGGTTTCGGCTTCGTTCATTTTTATAGTGGACAGTGGGCAGTTGACAGTTACTCAGACTGCCTTCTTGTCAATTGTCCACTGTCCATTATTAACTGTCCACTATTCTCCGACGGGCAGTGGCGATCGCTTCTTGCAGTTTAGCCTGTAACACTTCTTTAGGTGGTAATACGGTGAGGTATTCGGCGACATGGATGCCGCTTTTATCCAGTTCTAGCAATTCGATTTGCTCTTGTTTTTTACCTGCACATAAGATAATTCCCAGTGGTGGCTGTTCATCAGGCTCTTGCTCGTATTTGGACAGCCAGCGCAGGTAAAGTTCCATTTGGCCTTTGTATTCGGGACGGAAGTTACCGAGTTTGAGGTCGATGGCGACGAGGCGTTTGAGTTTGCGGTTATAAAATAGCAGGTCGATATAAAAGTCGTCGTTATCGATTTGTAGGCGTTTTTGACGAGCGACAAAAGTAAAGCCTGCACCAAGTTCTAGTAAGAATTTTTCGATTTCCCGCAGGATGGCATCTTCGAGGTCTTTTTCGAGATAGCGATCGCTTAAATCCAGAAAATCTAGGATGTAGGGGTCTTTTAAGAGTAGGTCAGGTGATACTTGTTGATCTTGGCGCAATTGCTCTAGATCGTGGCGAATGGTTTCTTCTGGTTTGCGGGATAGGGCAGTGCGCTCGAATAGCATGGAGTTGATGCGTTCTTGCAGTTGACGGGATGACCAACCCTCTAAAGAGCAAATTTCGATGTAGAAGTCGCGTTTTAGGGGTTCATCAATATACATTAGAGTTTTAATATGCGTCCAACTCAATTCTCTCCGCAGTGTGGAGACAATCTGCTCATCAGCAAAGGTTCCCGCAAAATGTAGACAATGCCGTAGTTGTTTTTCGCTCCAGCCTTTACCATAAGTTTGGGTTAGCTGCTGGGATAAAGAAACGATAATTTGTTTGCCATATTCGGCGCGTTGACCTTGCAGGATTTCGGTTTGGATGCGTTTGCCGACTTGCCAATAGAGCAGGGTAATTTCTGCATTGATGGCAACGGCGGCGCGTTGTTTAGCAGCATCAATAAACTGTCTGATTTCTTGAAACAGGCGATTGCTCGGTTGAGGCAGGTCATTGCTCATGCAGCAATTCCCTCGTTAGCGGCTTTTGTTGTCTGGTTAGCGGTGTCTGCGGTGAGTTCGCCAGTGAAGGCTTTTTGCAGGATGGATTGTTTGAGTTCGTTGAGGGCGGCGATTTTTTGGCGGTAAATGGCTTCGAGACGTTGGGTTTGTTCGAGTAGTTCTTTTGCACGGTCAACTATATGAACCTGTTCAATATCAATTGCTACAGGAATTACAAGATCAGCCAATTTGGATGCGTTGAATCCACCCTGGGCACTCCCTGATATCCCAAGACTGATTAGTTCTCGATATTGCTTTGTTTGAAAATAGAGTATTAGAAATTCTGGCATTAAGTCTTTGCTTTTCAAACAAAGTCGAATTAAGTAAGATGCACAAACCGCATCAGGAGGGTTTATTACAAGGAAGCTCTTTCCAGTCGTAGCCCCTGTACGAGCAAAGACAATATCACCTGTAGACAATTTATGTTTTACATAATCTTTTTCAGATATTGCACAAAAAGGAACTGTCTCCCAATTAACTTGATTATCTTGAATATCAGTAATTCGCAAAAATTTTGGACCAATAGGTTCTTGTGATGCTTTTTCTGTGTACCCATAGCTAATAGTTGAAATATCTCCTAACTTCTTCTCCTCCCACCCGTCGCCTTTCTGGGTAAAGATGGCGTTTAGATAGCTTTCAAATAGTTCACGGGCGTTGGCGAGGTTCTTTTCGGTGTTTGCGATCGCTCTATCAATCCCCTCAAACGCCTCATCCAAAATCGCCACAATTCGCTTTTGTTCAGGAAGTGGCGGAAATGGAATGGCTATTGAGTTTAGTGATTTTTGATTAAGTTTTGGTTGAGCCATACCGCTTATATACGGCTCAAGTGAGATTGAATTTAAATAATATTCGATGAAACGCTGTGTGGTTTTTTCTTTAAATCGGAGTATATGAGCGTGGTTATTTACCCACGTCTTACCTGTAATTGAGAATGCTATTGGATAGGTTCTTGCTAAAAGATTCGCACCATCTTCAGACACTAAAAGTAAATCTTCATCAAAGATGTAACCGGCAACGTAATCAACAATACCAGAAGCACCATAATAAGGAATGTTGCCAGATTTTCTTAAAGACTTTGTGATAGGTACTCGTTTGCTATCTAGATTTTCAGAAAGTTTATCTAAATATTTTATTTCCCAACTCACTGGCAACTGTTCACTATCAAATGTCAACTGCATACAATCCCCTAATTACCATCATCCCTCTAATCCTCTGCTTTTGAATGTTATTTGCTGGTTGAACTGAGCCGAAACCAGCTTCTTATAACATTCCCCCAATTCCTGCTAAAATCTCTGCACTTTCCGCATCCAAAGCAGCAATTTCATCCAAAATTTCCTGCGGTTCTCGTAACAGTGATTCATCAGCCTTATTTGGATTCTTCACTGACAAATCAAACGTCACCCGATCCACATCAGCAATATCCACCAGCCAAGACTTTTCTGTTTCCGCAAACCTAGCCTGTAACTCCACAAACTCGCGCAAATCCTCATCATTCAGAGAATTGGTTTTACCCATATTCCGCCCCGGAGCGAGTTGGTAATACCAAATTTTCTGAGTTGCCATTCCCTGAGTTAAAGGTTTTCCCTGAGAAAATAAAGGCGTTCCCTGAACTGAGTCGAAGGGCTTTCCTTTCTCAAAAAACAGCACCACCGTTTTCACCCCCGCCCCGATAAAAGTCCCACTGGGACAATCCAAAATCGTGTGCAGATTGCAACTACTCAAAAGCTCCTGCCGCAATGCCCGTGAAGCATTATCTGAATTTGACAGGAAAGTATTTTTGATTACCACCGCAGCCCTACCGCCCATCTTCAGGATTTTGATGAAATGCTGCAAAAACAGAAACGCCGTTTCCCCAGTCTTAATCGGGAAATTCTGCTGTACTTCCTTACGTTCCTTCCCCCCAAATGGCGGATTAGCCAAGATGACATCAAAGCGATTCTTGTCTTGAATATCGCTGATATTTTCCGTGAGCGTATTAGTGTGGATAATGTTCGGCGCATCGATGCCGTGCAAAATCATATTCATGATCGCAATCACGTAAGCTAGACTTTTCTTCTCCTTACCTGTAAAAGTGGCTGTCTGAAGTTGCTCAAGCTGTTTTGTGGTGAGATTACCCTGACGCAAATAGTCGTAACTCTCACACAAAAACCCCGCAGAGCCACAAGCACCATCATAAATGCGATCGCCAATCTGCGGTTTCACCACCTGAATCATCGCTCGAATCAACGGACGCGGTGTGTAATACTCCCCCCCATTACGCCCCGCATTCCCCATATTTTTGATTTTGGCTTCATAGAGATGGGAAAGCTCATGTTTCTCCTGCTGCGATCGAAACCTTAGCTCATCAATATATTCCAGCGCATCTCGCAGACTATAGCCACTTTGAAACCTATTCTTGATTTCGCTAAAAATCTCACCAATTTTGTACTCGATCGTATCTGGGCTGGTAGCCCGTAGCTTAAATCCCTGGAGATAGGGGAATAGCTGGCGGTTCACGTAATCAATCAAATCATCCCCAATCAGCGCATGATCGTGATCCACTGTGCCATCCGCCTTCTTGGGAGCCGCCCAAGCTGACCACCGATGCGCTTCATCAATGATAAATTCATAAGACTTACCCGCTAACTCCGCTTCCAGTGCCCGTTCTTGCTCCAGATCGTCCAGATACTTCAGAAACAGCAGCCAAGAGGTTTGCTCCGTGTAATCTAACTCTGTAGTACAACCCGCCTCTTTCCAGAGAACGTCATCAATATTTTTAAAGGTTTGCTCGAACATTTAGCTTTACTGTGAGATTTTTAATATTACTGGCTTGGGTCATATCTTGCACCTACGGTGTGAAATGAGCAGTGGTGCAGAAAGATTATGCTAAATCTTCCATTGCCCTGTGAAACCTATTCAGCCGAGTTTTTGACACTAATGCTTTGTCAGTATATCTTGTGTTGAAAACTATGAAATCAGAAATCGCTAAAAGAAGAAAGCAAGAAATCGTTTTTTCGTTCTTTCGCTAAATAACGAAAGAAATATTAGCCGTGATTATCTGTCCAGTATTTAAAAATCCGTTGCAATAGCTCAACTTGGGTACAACCGTAAGTAGCAGCCGCAATCTTAAAATCCTTTTTAAACTCGGCAGGCACTTTAAAATTTAAGTTGGAAATTTCCCCTGGATCGGGCTTCTCCAAGTTATCTTTTGTTTCCTTAATGCTAGGTGGTTCACCCTTGCTCGGTTTGCGAGGAGGTGGTGGTGGTTTAGTTGACATAATTAGGACTCTTGCTCACTCAACAGATCAATAATTCCTTGGGCTACTTGTTCTGCCCGTTGCTTCAAAGTAGGAAACGTGACCTCAGAAACAGCACGACCGTTATCACTTGCCTGACGGTAAGCAGTCTTTTCTGGAATTGAACCAGCCACTGTGACATATCCAGCCTTACGAATATATGATTGGGCATCCTCAATTTCATTCTCCCGATCGCCGACTCGACATAAAACAAAAACAATTTTATCCGTAGGGATTTTGGCGTTTACCAATTCATGCGCCAACAGTACAGACGGTTTGAGATCATCCAGTGATAAACCAGTGGGTAAGACAAGTAAATCACTTGCACGGGCAATTTCTAAAGTGCCTTGCATGGAATGTGGTGGCCCATCCATAACCATGAGGTCATAAACCGAGGCGTGTTTCAGAGCTTGAGCAACAGTGCGGAATGGTTCAACTGCAATCTCCGGCTGGATACCATTGACTTCTCGGCGTTGTTTCCAATCCGTACTCGTACCTTGAGAAATATCCAGGTCAGCTATTTTTACATCCCAGCCAGCAGCAGAATATTCACGGGCAATAAGCCGAGCAAGGGTGCTTTTACCTACCCCCCCTTTTTGAGAAATGACACCCACCAATACGGTCATGAAATTTCGTCCTTTCGCCCTATAGCGAATTAGTTATATCGTGTTTTCGCTTAATCGTACAGAGAGATTTCGTTTAAGCCAGAATTAGCGATTTAACGAAATAACGATTTCGTCCTTTAATCAAGGCACTATAGCGAATTAGTTATATCGTGTTTTCGCTAATCGTACAGAGAGATTTCGTTTCAATAATTAGCGATTTAACGAAATAGCGATTTCGTCCTTAAATCCAAGTAAGGACAGCAAACGTAAAACCTATTGTAGATATACTGATTGAGAATGCAAAACTGCTCTCAAGTTTTTACAAGAGAGCAGTAGCAGCAAAGCGCGATAAATTTACATGGGGCTTCATAGATTCAATGCCCCGGTTACTGTATAGGTGGTTCGGTATGTAGGGATATACAGCTTACATGGTAGCAAGTTCCGAAAAAAATCATGTTCTTTACAGAGAATTCATGAATCGCACTTTTGTAGAAGCGGTAAACTTCATACCTCAATAGAAAATTCTACAATGATTTGTGTAGGTGCGAAGAGTCCCAATAATGATTAACCCCAGCAACGAGCCAGCCAAGCCGAAGAAAATCATTACGATCATTCCTAGTGGACGACTCATTGAATCTATACCAGATACACAGCCAGAGTCAGATAAGAGTGATAGCACTTCGGAACCGGAAAACTCTTCTATATTTCAGGCGATTGGGGTAATTGCTGGCACTGTGGATCTCAAAGCCTTGCCTCATCCGACTATATCGATTGAAAATCGGGACTATGCTTTATATCATGCTCCTCAAAAAAAACTGATATTTGATTTTTTAAAAAAACAGATTCGTAACAGTGGTAGTGATTATGTACGGCTGATGGTTTATCCAAGGGTGATACATTTTCCACCGCGAGATAAACCTCATGTAATTAGCTTTCAGGTTTTGGGGTTTGATAATGGCTCCAAATCGGGTTTGTTTGCAGATTATCAAGATTTTGAATTTAGATTTACAGGGTTATGGCAATTCATCCCAGCTTGCCAGACACCTTGTATATCAGTGTTTCGGAATTTTACAGCCGAAAGATTGGATTATATTAAGCAGACCGAGACTTCTACAAAAGTGCGGTTCATGAAGGCTAGCCACATACCTTTATTGTGGAAAGATGCAATCGTTCCTCCCTTTAGATTCAATCCTTTGCTACCAAAAGAGGAGCGTGGCAAGCCTAGTTTTGTTGAAATTAAAGCGAAATTCCTGCCACATAGAAATGTTTTCGCATTTGAGAGCTTACTAGGGTTGCCACAAGAAAAACCGCCAAAGTTTCTAAAGGCATCAAAAGATGATTTACTCGCCGCATTTAAAGAGAAAAAAGCGAATATAGTCGCGTCAAAGGGCAATAAACCCAAACCCAAACCTCAAAGTAAACCAGTCAAGAAAGCTCAACCCAAAACTCAAACTAAGCCTGTTCAGCCCTCAACAACCCCACACCAAACACAATCCCAGTGAAGGAGTAGGGTTTTGTTGTATGTGGTCATGAAGAAACGCCAGCTTCAGCCGCAGCTACATCTGGTTTAGGCTCTTTCGCCTTCTTTTCAAAGATTTGAACCCCAGCATCAACTACCTCAAACCCGTTTTCTGTGCGCTGTCCAAGCTTTCCCGATACAGCCCCAGCCCAGTCTGCAAATTCTGAGGCGCTAGTTTCGGCCTTACGCCAGCTTTTGGCGTTAACTTGAGCAGTAAAGACTATACCGTTCTGATCAGTGAACTCGATTGCAACTTTCTTATTCTCAAGAGGTGTAGCTGTTGGTAGTTCGCCACTAAATTTTATTGTCACTTCGCTTTTGGCTTCCATAGCTTACCCCTGGCTCATCATCAATTAAAATTCTTCGCTCTTGATTTTATCTTGGATTAGGTTGACCAGAAGGTGCGCGATCGCTCGGCTATCGTAGTTAGATCACTTTGAAAGTAAACGTTGAGCATTCGGCTTGAAACAGAACCAAGACTCAACATTAAATCTACAAAAATTTACCCCGTTTTTGACCCCTTATTAAGAATTATTCTGAAAAGGCTAAAACGCCTATACCGTAATCCCTTCAGCCTTTGTAAATAAATCTTGTGAAAGATTACAATTGTGCTTTTATTTCGCTGTTTTGTGCATGACACCGAAAATCGCCCAAATTCTCGATTTTCACCAATTCTCACCAATTCTTACCAATTAAACTCAATATATCCCAATTCTACAGAACGCAAATTCAAATTCATCCCTGATTTTTTACCTCTTCAACATCTTCCAGTCACCAAATTCTCATTAGCTCAATAATTCCCAATAATTCCCAAAAGTCACCCGATTTATCCCCATATTTGCCAACGAGTTTTAAACACGCTAATTAGTGCATAAGCTCTGTAATCCATCTTTTTTTGACGCACAGTACGCCATATTTGGCGGAAAGTTTTTGACAGCCAAAACCGAAAAAGAAAAAAATAGCCCTCAAAAAAGACTACTAATAAACTACATAAGCACGACAAAAGCCGCCTCAGAGTTCACCCCTCTGAAACTGCGGC